>JALZDV010000368.1 GCA_030862345.1 Actinomycetota bacterium
CGCCGCGCCCAGCTCGCGCCATCCCTGGCGAGCGACCTCGACCGGATTCACCGCGTCGACCACGACGTCCAGCCCGGCCAGTAGGCAACTGCGCGCGACCCGATTGGCCACGACATAGCCTGCCGTACCGACCGAGGGCTGATCAGGGACGAGGCCGGCGGTCAGCAGAGCGGACTCGATCGCGTCCACCCGCACGTACGAAGCCCGCAACCGCCGGGCCAGTCCTTGGGAGAGGGTCGTCTTGCCGGTGCCGGGCAACCCGCCGAAGACGATCAGCATCAGCCGCCGTCCAGTTCGGCGAGCAGTCGCTTGGGGGCGACCTGCCGATAGGCATCACGCACGATCTCCTCGATCTCGGTCCAGTCGACGGGGACGTCGAGCCAGACACCGACCCATCCCCGTCCGCCGACGTAGGGCGGGCGGAAGAACCGCAGCGGTTCCGCGGCGACCCGAGCCTCCTGCTCGCCCAGGGCTGCCGCGCACCAGAACCCGACACGGTCGTCGTGGTGGTGATCGGCGTATGTCACGAACACTTTCTTGTCGCGCACGAACCAGGTGGGCTCGCCATGACTGAGCCGCTCCGTCGTCTCTGGCAACGCCAGGCAGATCACGCGCAGCCGCTCCAGCGGCGAGCTCATGCCCGTTCGCTGCCCGGCCCGCGCTGCGCTGCTCACTGGCGTGGCACTCGGCCGAGGAGATAGAACTCGTCGTTGGGGGGCACCGCGGCCCAGTGCGCGAGCCGATTGGACAGCGCGAACAGCGCCGAGATCGACCCGATGTCCCAGATGTCGTCCTGACTGAAGCCGGCCTCGGCCAAGGCTGTGAGATGCGGCTCTCCAACGGCGGCCGGATCTATCGCCAGCAGCAGGGCAACCTCGAGCATCACATGTTGTGCCGTAGTCAGCGGTGCCTTGCGCCAGTCGACGGCAACCTGGTCGGCCAGGAACGGATCGCGGGCTCGGATCCGGACGATGGCTCCATGCGCGACCACGCAATAGAGACAATTGTTAGCCGCGCTGGTCACGACCACGATGAGTTCACGATCGGCCTTGGACAGCGCCGGCGACTCCTTGTCCATCAGCGCGTCGTGATAGGCGAAGAAGGCCCGCCACTCCACCGGCCGCCAGGCCAGTACCCGGAAGATGTTGGGGACGAAGCCCGATTTGTCGGCGACCTCGGCGATTCGCTCGGCGAGGTCGGTCGGCAGCTCGTCCAGATCCGGCACCGGGAACCGGCTGAGCGGCAAGGTCCGGGAGGGCAGTGTCATGAAATTACAGGTGTCATGAGATCACCGTACGACGGCGGAGGTCGGTGAACTCACGTCGTACAGCGTGCCGGCCACTCCGGCGGCCAGCAGGCCGGTCAAGATCTGCGCCTTCCGGACGGAGTTGTCCGGAGCCCCCCAGATGACCGTACGGCCGTCGGTGAGCTCCAGTTCGATCTCGGTGGGACTGTCGGCCAGGATCTGCAGGAGGATCGCGGTTATCGGTGCGGGCAGCGCCTGGAGCACCTCGATTGCGGCCGACGTAGCGCGATCGGCGGGTCCGGGCGCGGCCACCCGTAGCGGCACGACGCCCTGCGGTACCGCACTTGCCTGAGCGAACAGGATGCCGAACCGATCCAGTAGCCAGATCTGACCCGCGACGTCCACAGCCGCGACGGCGGTTCGCTCGGTGAGCTGGACGACGAGCGTCCGGGGCCAGTCCCGGGTCAGCCTTGCCGACTCGATCTGGGTGATGTTCTCCAGCGAAGCCTCGGCTGCGGCTAGGTCGACCCTGGCCAGCGGTGTGCCTTGCGGGATTCCCAGCACCTCCTCGACCGTCGCGGCGGACAGGGCTCGAGCGCCCCGAACCTCGATGCGCTCCAGGCCGAGCGCACTGGAGTAGAAGACCACCCAACCGAGAGCAGCCGCCAGCACGAGCATCAGGGCTGCCGCGACCGCGACCCGCCGCTTGGTCATTGCGGCTCCACGGAGGCGAGTCGACCGCTCCGGTGGGCAATGCTGGTCAGCACCTCACGGCCGATCATCGCGATATCTCCGGCGCCCAAGGTGAGCACCAGATCCCCCGGACGGGCCAGATCCGCCAGCAGTGGCCCTACCTCCAACCATGATGGTTGGAAGTGCACCCGCTCGGGCGGTAGCGGGATGGATCCGGCGACCATCGCACCCGATACGCCTGGGACCGGATCCTCCCGGGCGGCGAAGACAGCCATGACGACGACCTCGTCCGCTGCTCCCAGAGCCGCACCGAACTCTGCGGCGAACGCCTTCGTACGGCTGAACAGATGCGGCTGGAAGGCGACTATCAGTCGGCCTTCGCCCGCAACCGCACGTGCCGCGCGCAGCTGCGCGGCGATCTCCGTGGGGTGGTGCGCGTAGTCGTCGTAAACCCGGACCCCGCCGACCGTCCCCAGGTGCTCGAAGCGCCGGTGCACCCCGGCATAGACGCCTAGTCCGTCGATCATCGCCTGCGCGGGCAGGCCGAGTTCGGTGCCGGCCAGCAGCGCGGCTGCGGAGTTCAGCGCCATGTGCTCGCCGGGCGCCTGCAACTGCACCCGTCCCAGCGGAGCGCTGTCCAGCATCGCCTGATAGGTGATCCCACCAGTCCCACCTGCGTCGTGTTTGAGGTCGGTGAGCTGGAGGTCGGCCTCCGGTGCACAGCCGTACGTGCGGACCCGGACTCCGGCTTCCTCCGCTGCGGCAAGCAGCTTCACCGCCCCGGGATCGTCGGCACAGACCACGAGAAACCCGCCGGGCCGGATCGTGGCCACGAAGCGCTCGAAAGCCGACGTGATCGAGGGGAGATCGGTCCAGTTGTCCAGATGATCCGCCTCGATGTTCGTCACGATCGCCGCGGACGGGGAGAGCAGCAGGAACGATCCGTCGCTCTCGTCCGCCTCGGCGATGAACAGGTCCCCGCTGCCATGGTGGGCGTTGGAACCCGACTCGTTCAGGTGTCCACCGATGGCGAAGGACGGGTCGACCCCGCAGTTCTGCAGAGCGACCGTGAGCATGGAGGTGGTGGAGGTCTTTCCATGGGTTCCCGCAATGGCGACGCTGCGCCGCCCGGCCAGTACCGCCGCCAGGGCTACCGCTCGGGGAAGGACCAGCAGACCGGCCTCCCGAGCGGCGACCAGTTCCGGGTTGCTCGGCCGGATCGCGGTGGAGACCACGACCGTGTCGACGTCAGCGACATGGTCCGCAGAATGACCGACGTTGACCCGGGCGCCGAGCGCGCGCAGGGCCAACAGGACCGCTGACTCCTTGGCGTCGCTGCCCGATACAGACGCACCGCGGGCCAACAGGATTCGGGCGATGCCGCTCATGCCGGCACCACCTATGCCGACGAAGTGGACCCGGCCGAGGGATTCGGCTGTAGGCGTCGGCGCACTCCAGGTGGCCATGTTCATGTATCCAGCCTGCTCCGGCAGTGCCTGCTCATTGCGCCCGGTCCGCTCCTCGGGCTGCGCTCATGATCAGTTCGGCCATCCGGGTGGCAGCATCCCGGTGACCGAATCGCGCAGTGGCCGTGCTCATCGCGGCGAGTTTCTCATCGTCGAGGAGCAACGCGACGACGGCGTCCAGGAGGTAGTCCCCGGTGAGCGCACCATCCTGGACCAGGAGCCCGCCGCCGCCCTCGACCACAGGCTCTGCGTTGCGCTGTTGCTCGCCGTTGCCGATGGGCAGGGGTACGAAGACTGCCGGTAGGCCGACCGCGGACAGTTCCGCGCAGGTCACCGCGCCGGCCCGGCACAGCGCCAGATCAGCGGCGGCGTAGGCCAGGTCCATCCGTTCGATGTAGGGCAGCACGACGTACGGTGCTCGATCGGTCGAGGTCGACGCCTCATGATCGGTCACGAGATTCTTCCGCCCGACCGCGTGCAGAATCTGGATGCCTCTGGCGCGCATGGCATCCGCAGCTGACGCGAGTGCGGTGTTGAGCCTGCGTGCGCCCTGGGATCCACCAAAGACGAGCAAGGTCGGCTGGTCATACCGCAGCCCGAAATGAGCGCGGGCCTGGACGCGCAGCGCGGCTCGGTCGAGGTTGGCAATCTGCGGGCGCAACGGCATGCCGACGAGTTGGGCACGGGGCAGCCGCGTACCGGGCGAGGTCACTGCGACCACCGATGCGAATCGGGCACCGATCCGGTTGGCCAGCCCCGGCACGGCGTTCTGTTCGTGCACGACGGTCGGGATCTGCGCCTGGCGGGCCGCCAGGTAGGCCGGAAGTGCCACATAACCACCGAAGCCGACCACCACCTCGGCTTGCGTGTCGCGCAGGATCCGGCCCGCCGCTCGCACCGAGCCCCACAACCGTCCGGGCACGCGCAGCAGATCCAAAGTGGGCTTTCGGGGCAATGGGACCGGTGGGATCAACAGCAGGCCGTATCCCCGAGCGGGTACGAGATCCACCTCGAGCCCGCGTGCGGTCCCCAGGCAGGTGAGACTCCCCTCCGGGTCGGCGCAAGCCAGTGCATCCGCGACGGCCAGCATCGGCTCGATGTGCCCACCGGTGCCCCCACCGGCGAGCACGATCCGCCGGCCGGTCATCCTTCGCCGCCCTCGCTCGCTCCGCTCACCGCACGGTCCGCTTGAGTTCCGTGCTGGCGGTGCGCGGTACCGGAGCCATCAACCGTGCCCAGGTCGAGCGACGGCGACGCTTGAGATAGGTCACCGCGGCGGGCTCGTGCCGCGCGAAGTTCGCCAGGACACCGACCGCGAACATGGTCAGTACCAGCGACGTCCCACCGGATGAGATGAGTGGTAGCGGAAGGCCGGTGATCGGGAGGAGCCCGACGACGTACCCGACATTGATCAGGGCCTGACCGATCAGCCAGACGGTGATGGCAGCAGCCGCGAGCCGGATGAACCCGTCGTTGGTCCGACGAGCTATCCGGATGCCGGCGTAGGCGAGCAGGCAGTACAGCGACAGCACGAGCAGGCAGCCGGCAAAGCCAAGCTCTTCTCCGATGATCGCGAAGATGAAGTCGCTGTCCTGCTCGGGCAGCAAACCCCACTTCATCCGGCTGTTGCCCAGCCCCACACCCCACCAACCGCCAGTTGCCAGCGCATAGAGCCCGTTGGCAGCCTGCAGGGTCGCTCCCTGCGGGTCCGCGAACGGGTCGAGGAAACCGGTGAGCCTGGCTGCTCGGTACGGCTCGGCGGCGATCATCCCTGCCACTACGGCGATCGTCGCAGCACCCATCGTCACGAACAGCCGCGCCGGCGCCCCGACCGACCACAACAGGGAGAACAGGATCAGCAGGAAGACCAGCGTCGTACCGAGGTTGGGCTGGAGGAGAACCAGCATGCTCAGCAGCGCCCCTGCTGGGACCAGCGGCACCAGCAGATGACGCCACTGGTTGATCAGCTTGCGCTTGCGAACGAGTAGATCGGCGCCCCACAGCACGAATGCCAGCTTCGCGAGTTCCGACGGCTGCAGGCTCAGCGAGCCGATCTCGAACCAGCGCTGTGCCTCGTTGTACTCCTTACCGATGCCGGGGATCAGCACGAGAATGAGCAGGAGGACGGCGAACAACATGCCGGGCAGCGCCAGCCGGCGCAGCAGGGTCGGTCGCGTCCGGAGAGCGATCCAGAATGCGCCCAGGCCGATTCCGGCGAAGATGACCTGCGTGCTGAAGCTCGCGTAGATCGAGCCGGTTTCCTGCAACGAATCCACGCTGGTCGCTGAGAAGACCATGATCAGGCCGATCAGCAGCAGCGCCCCGCCGGCGGCTAGGACCACGTGGAAAGAAGTCATCGGCCGGTCACCGATCCCGGGCCTGCCGGTCGGCCTGGTCACGACATGCGCACGCGGACCGGAACTGAGGACGGTCATGGCGACGTGCCGCCGCCTAGATCTTGCACGGCTCGCGCGAAGGCATCCGCGCGGGCCACATAGTTGACGAACATGTCCATGGAGGCAGCGGCCGGCGCCAACAGCACCGTGCTACCCGGACGCGCCAGCGCGAAGGCGGCCCGGACGACCTCGACCATGGCTCCATCGTCGTTGGTGGCGACCTCTACGACCGGGACTTCGGGCGCGTGTCGCCCCAAGGCCTGCCCGATGACGGCTCGGTCAGCCCCGATCAGCACCACGGCGCGCAGCCGATCCTGCACCGCTATGACCAGATCGTCGACCTCCGCACCCTTCAGCAGACCGCCGGCGATCCAGACGACGTCTGGGTAGGCGGACAAGGAGGCTTGAGCCGCATGCGGGTTCGTCGCCTTGGAATCATCCACGAAGGCAACTCCATCCACTATGGACACCAGGGTGTTGCGATGCGGACCCGGACGGTATGCCCGCAACCCCTGCGCCACAGCCGAGCTGGGTACGACCATGCTGCGCGCCAGCGCCGCCGCAGCCAACGCGTTGGCCACGTTGTGCTGGCCTGGCACTGGTATGTCGCCGATCCCGGCGATCTCGACGGACGCCCCGTACGCCCGATCCAGGAGCACTCCGTCGGCGACACCCAGAGCACCGCGCGCCGGATGACCGAGGGTGAATCCGACTCGATGGGGATGGTCCCGCGCCAACCGGCTGGACCATTCGTCATCGAGATTGACCACCGCGGTGCCGGCCTGCTCGAACGCCACTTTCTTGGCCATCGCGTATGCAGACATGGAACCGTGCCAATCCAGGTGGTCCGGGGCGAGATTGAGCACGGTGGCCGCGTGCGCACGGATCGAGGGCGACCGTCCCAACTGGAAGCTGGACAGCTCCACCGCCAGGACGTCGTACTGCACCGGGCCGGTGACCACATCGATCAAGGGGAGACCGATGTTGCCCGTCGCAATGCTGGCCATGCCCGCCGCGGTCAGCATCGACGCCAGCATCCCGACGGTCGTTGTCTTGCCGTTCGTGCCCGTGACGACCAACCAGGGGGCCGCGTTCGCCGCGCGCATCCGCCAGGCCAACTCCGGCTCGGCGATGATCTCGACTCCTGCGGCGCGTGCCGAGATCAGCAGTCGATGACCCGGTGCTATGCCCGGCGTGGCGAGTACGAGATCCACGTCGGGAACCTGGTCGGGCATCGCGATCTCACGGACGGTGGAACCGGACAGGTCGTCGGGCACCACGCCGACCCGGTCGTCGGCAACGCTGACCTCAGCGCCGACCCGGGTGAGGGCACGGATGGCAGCCAGTCCGGAGACCCCGGCGCCGAGGACGAGCACCCGCATGCCGGACCACGACGAGCGCCGCCCAGGAC
>JALZDV010000202.1 GCA_030862345.1 Actinomycetota bacterium
GGCTCGCCTGTGGATCTCCGGTGTGGTGGTATCCGGGCTGCTCGGTACCGGCTGGCCCGCCGTAGGTGTCCGCCCCTGCCCCGCCATAGGGATCCCCGTACGAGCCGGCCTGCGGGTAATCGTAGGCCCCGCTCGGGGTGTCGCCGTACGTGCCGTAGTACGAGCCGTAGCCACCCTCCTGGCCGGAGTCGTGGTAACCGCTCTGCTGGCCGTCGACAGTGGCGGGAACCCAGACGCCATACTCGTTGTAGGCACCCGGCTGTTGTCCCGGCCACCCTTGCGGGCCGGCCTGCGCCGCCGCTCTGGCCACCCGGCCGCTGCGCCGCAGGAACGCCGCGATGATGCTGAGCACAAGCAGTACGCCCACACCGACGAGTGCCCAGAGCCACCACGGGGTTGCCGATCCGGGCGAACTTGTTGCCTGGCCGTTGGGCACCGCGCTGGCTCGGGCGGTCAGGCTGTTTGCAGTATCCGGGCTCAGCTCGGTCCAGGCCACAGTGTTGCCGTTGATCTCGCCGTTGGACTCGAGGACGGCTCCGGGAAAGCTGAAGGAGACCATCGCCGTGAAACTGGAGCCGGTCGGGACTGACTCGGAACCGGCGAGATTGAAGTCCAGGTTGGCGTCCAGGACGAACTGATCGCCGTCGCGGGTCAGCGAGAACTGGCTGGAACCGTCGGTCGCCAAGGCGTCGATCTCGGAGATCGGGACCCCGCTGAGGACAAACCTGGACCCTACGTAATCCGCGTCCTCGTAGGGCTCCTTGATGACCGAGCCCTGGGACGTCGTGATGTCACCGGTCCGTCCGAGGGCCTCCTCACCGACGGCGAACTCCCGGGCGATGGCCACGATCATCGTTCCGTCCAGCGTGTCGTCCTCACTCACCACCAAGGTGAGGTCGTACTTGAGGCAACCGCTAAGAAGCAGCACCAGACCCACGAGCAGGCCCGCTCTCCACTCCCGGCGCCGGCTTGAACGCACCGGCGAGTGGAACACTGATCTGGTCACCTGCAGAGTGTGACCCTTTACCGTGTCAGGCGCACGTGAAGCCCGACCTAGCCTCGGTGTCGGCGCAACTGTCCGACCGTTGGGCGAGGATGGACGACGTGAGCCCGCTCGATCGGTTCGGACCCGCGACCCGGGCCTGGTTTCGCGGTGCTTTCGCCGCGCCGACCAGCGCCCAGGCGCAGGCCTGGGACTCCATCTCCGGCGGTGCGCACACGCTGGTCGTTGCTCCGACCGGCTCGGGCAAGACGCTTGCCGCCTTCCTGTGGTCTCTCGACCAACTGGCCAACCACCCCCTTCCCCCCCGCGTACCCGCGACTCGGCGAAGCATCGGATCCAGGCCCCCGCCCGGCCGGCAGGCCCGGTGCCGGGTGCTCTACATCTCGCCGCTCAAGGCCCTGGCCGTCGACGTGGAGCGCAACCTGCGGGCGCCGTTGGCCGGGATCCGGCAGGCGGCGGCTCGGCTCGGAGAGATCCCGCCGGATATCGAGGTGGCGATCCGATCCGGTGACACCACGCCGGAGCAGCGTCGCGCGTTCGCCCGCCACGGCGCAGACATCCTGATCACGACCCCCGAGTCGCTGTTCCTGATCCTGACCAGCAATGCCCGCGACGCGCTGCGCTCGGTCACGACGGTCATCCTGGACGAGGTCCATGCGGTGATGCCGAGCAAGCGGGGCACTCACCTTGCGCTGTCCCTCGAGCGCCTCGATGATCTGCTCGACCGACCCGCGCAGCGGATCGGCCTGTCGGCCACCGTCCGCCCGATCGAGGAGGTGGCCACCTTCCTGGCCGGGGGCAGACCCGTGCAGGTGGTAGCCCCAGCGGTGGACAAGCAGGTCGACCTCTCGGTGGTCATCCCGGTCGAGGATCTGTCCGAACTGGGTGCCGAGACCGGTGAGTTCGCCGGCTCTGCCGCGGGCTCGCAACCCCGGACGAGCATCTGGCCGCACGTTGAGGAACGCGTTCTGGACCTGGTACAGGGCCACCGGAGCACGATCGTGTTCGTCAACTCCCGCCGACTGGCCGAGCGACTGACCTCCCGGCTCAACGAACTCGCCGCCGAACGGGCCGGCATCGAAGTCGATGATCCGCAGCAGATGCCAGCTCTGATGATGGCCCAATCCGGCATCGGCGCAGGTCAACCGGCCGGCTTCGTTCCGGTCGCCGCCGCCCACCACGGCTCGGTGTCCCGCGAGCAGCGGGCCCTCGTGGAGGAGGCACTGAAGTCCGGCCGGCTGCCGGCGGTGGTGGCCACCTCGAGCCTCGAGCTGGGCATCGACATGGGCGCGGTCGACCTCGTCATCCAGGTGGAGTCGCCGAAGTCCGTCGCGCGCGGACTGCAACGGATCGGGCGCGCGGCCGATCCAGCTCGTCGACGCGGGGCGCGCGAAGGAGCTCGACCTGCAGGTCGTCGTCCCGCTCGAGGACATGCGCGAGCCGGGTGCGGGGACCGCCGCCGCGGAGATCCTCGGCACCGGCTCCGAGGGCACCGGGCGCTCGATCTGGCCGTCCATCTACCCCGCGCTCCTCGAGCTCGTCGAGGCGCACCGCTCCACGATCGTCTTCGTCAACAACCGCCGCCTCGCCGAGCGCCTCGCCCTGCGGCTGAACGAGCTCGCCGAGCGGGAGGTGGCGCGAGCGCACCACGGCTCCCTGGCGCGCGAGCAGCGGCTCGAGGTCGAGGATCTCCTGAAGCGCGGCGCGGTGCCGTGCCTCGTCGCCACGTCGTCGCTCGAGCTCGGGATCGACATGGGCGCGGTCGACCTCGTCATCCAGGTCGAGTCGCCGAAGTCGGTCGCGCGAGGCCTGCAGCGGGTGGGGCGCGCCGGGCACGATCTCGGCGTGGTCTCACG
>JALZDV010000404.1 GCA_030862345.1 Actinomycetota bacterium
GCGCGCTGCCGCTGCTGGTCGGGACCGGTGCGGAGATCTACAGCGAACAGATGTGGCAGGGCAACACCCAGAACATCCGGGACGTCCTCGGCCTGTACCAGGAGATCTACTCGACCGGTCTCGGCGACCCCACCCTGCAGCAGGAGGCGCAGGGCCGGGACAAGTCCTTCGCCGAGTTCGCCGCCGGTCGGATCGGGATCCTGATGGAGGGCGACTACTTCTGGCGCTCGGTCATCGAACCCACCGCCGGCGTCGCCCCCATGCCGACGCGCGATCAGGACGTCGGGTACGCCATGGTTCCGGAGATGGAACCCGGCAGCGGCATCAACGGCCAGGACTTCGTGAGCATGTCCGGCGGTGGCGGGCGAGTGCTCAACCCGGCGACCGAGTTCCCGCAGCAGGCCTGGGAGCTGCTGGCCTTCATGAACTCCGCCGAAGCCGTCACCGAACTCGTCGGCGACGGTGCGCGGCTCACCCAACGTGAGGACGTCAACTCCGAGATCCTGTCCAACGACCCGCTGTTGTGGTTCATCGCCGAGGAGGTCGTACCGCTGTCGGCGTACCGGCCGGGTCTTGCCGTCTACCCGGAGGTCTCCCTGGCCCTGCAGCAGGCGACCCTGGATGTAGTCACCGGGATGAGTCCCGAGGATGCGGCTGCGGCCTACCAATCGGCACTCGAACAGGTGCTCGGTGGCGCAGACGACATCCTCAGCGACTGACGCCGCCCCCGACGGTCGGGAGAAGTCCGCCTCCGGAACGGGAGGAGGCGGCCCCGCCGAAGGGGGCGAGACCGATGTCGTCGGCCTGGGCAAGTGGCGCGCGTCTGCCTTCGTCGCGCCGGCGCTGGTCCTGGTCGCCATCTTCCTGGTCTTCCCGGCGCTGTGGACCCTCTACATCGGGATCACCAACTACCGGCTGACCGGCATCGCGGCCCGGGTGCCGGAGTTCGTCGGGATCGAGAACTACACCCGGGCGCTCGGCGACGCGAGCTTCCTCAACTCGCTGTATCTGACCCTGGTCTTCGTCCTGTTCTCGGCCGTGATCGGGCAGAACGCGCTCGGCTTCGCGCTCGCCTGGCGGCTGCAGGACGCCCGCGGTTGGGTGAAGGGGCTTGTCCAGTCCTTGGTGCTGCTCGCCTGGATCCTGCCGAGCTCGATTGTGGCGTTCCTGTGGATTGCCCTGCTGGACCGGGACTCCGGGACGTTGAATGCCCTGCTGAGCACGCCGGGGCTGGCCTGGCTGATCGAGTACCCGATGGTGTCCATCATCGTCTTCAACATCTGGCGGGGCACGGCGTTCTCGATGCTGCTGTACTCCGCCGCACTTGCCTCCGTGCCGCCGTCGCAACTGGAGACCGCGACGTTGGTCGGAGCCAGCAGGTGGCAGACGTTGCGGGACGTGGTCTTTCCGCACGTACGGGGGCACGTCCTGACCAACACCCTGCTGATCAGCCTGTGGACGTTCAATGACTTCACGCCGTTCCTGATCACCGCCGGCGGCCCGAACGACCGGACCGAGATCCTGCCGGTCTACATCTACAACACCGCGATCACCGGCGGTGAAATGGGTTACGGCGCAGCGGTATCCCTGATCATGCTGGTTATCAATCTGATCATCGCGATTTTCTACCTGCGGCTGTTACGGGAGCGGCGATGACCACCGTTGCCACGGAACCGAACCGTGGGGGTGCGACGGAGCGGGCGCCGGCTGCGCCGCCGCCGATCATGACGCCGCGCCAGGTGGTGGGGCGGATCGGCTTCTACACCGTGATCGCGCTGGCTACTGCGTTCTTTGCCCTGCCGATGCTGTGGTTGATCTCCACCCCGTTCGACGACACTCCGGGCCTCTCGATATCGGTACCTGATCTGACGTTGAACAACTTCCGCGACCTGATGGACAACCCGTACGCGCTTGGCTCGCTGGTTAATTCGATCCTGCTGGCGGTGGGTACGGCGGTGCTCGTGGTGGCCTTTGCTGCGCTGGCTGCCTACTCGCTGTCTCGGGTGCGGATTCCGGGTCGGGACATGCTCCTGTACGCGCTGCTGTTGCTGTCCTCGATCGTCACCGGCACGGCGGCGATGGTGCCGATCTTCCTGATGATGTTCGAGCTCGGTCTGATCGACAGTCAGGTCGGCGTCATCCTGGTGCTGTCCGGCGGTCTGTTGCCGGCGGCGATTTTCATCCTCAAGGACTTCGTCGACACGATCCCGAAGTCGTACGAGGAATCCGCGCGGGTCTTCGGCGCCTCGTCGTTCCAGATCCTGCGGCACATTGTCGTACCGGTGATCCGTCCTGGCCTGGCCACGATCGCGGTGTGGACGGTCGTGAACGTCTGGGGCAACTTCCTCGTACCGTTCATCCTGTTGCGGGACACCGACAAACAGCCGGCCGCGGTCCTGATGCGCACCTTCTACACCGAAGGTGGCTCGCCGAACCTGGCGCTGATTTCGACGTTCTCACTGCTGTACTCGATCCCGGTCGTGCTCATGTACCTGTTCGTCAATCGCAAGTACGGGTTCCGCTTCCACGGAGGGATCAAGAGCTGATGGCCGAGATCGAGTTGGTCGGCCTGTCGAAGGTCTACCCAGGCGGAGTCCGTGCGGTGGACTCGTTGGATCTGCAGATCCCCGACCGCGAGTTCTTCGCTCTGCTCGGGCCATCCGGGTGCGGGAAGACGACGTTGCTCCGTACGATCGCCGGTCTGGAAGCAGCCACCGAGGGGCAGGTACGGATCGGCGGCGAGGACGTGACCGGGTTGCCGCCGGGAAAGCGTGATCTGGCAATGGTGTTTCAGGACTATGCGCTGTTCCCGCACATGACGGTCGTGGACAACATCGCCTACCCGTTACGGGTCAAGGGCAGGCCGAAGGAGGAGCGTCGCAAGGCGGCCTCGGCTGCGGGTGACGAGCTGAGCCTTGCCGGGTTGATGGAGCGCCGACCCAGTGAGCTGTCCGGTGGTCAGCAGCAGCGGGTGGCCCTGGCTCGTGCCGTGGCCACCCACCCCCGGGTGTTCTTGTTCGACGAGCCACTGTCCAATTTGGACGCCCGGCTGCGGCTGGAAGCGCGCTCGTTCCTGAAGAAGCTGCAGAGGGAGTTGGGGGTCACTACGGTCTTCGTGACCCATGACCAGGCCGAGGCGTTGGCGATGGCCGACCGAATTGCGGTGATGGACAAGGGGAAGATCCGCCAGGTCGGTACGCCCAAGGAGGTGTTCCAGCGGCCAGCGAACACGTTCGTGGCGAACTTCATCGGCTCGACCCCGATGAATCTGCTGCCCGGTGTGGTCGCCGGCGACGCCGTACAGATTGCGGGTCAGGAGTTGACGCTGCCCGATGATGTCCGTGCCGGAGTCAGCGCCGGCCAGGAGGTCATCGTCGGTGCCCGGCCGGAGTATCTGGTGTTCTCGCCCACGGTGGTGAAGTCCTCGCTGCACGGGAAGGTGACGGTCGTGGAGAACCTGGGCACCGCGGCTCTGGTCACGGTCGAGGCGGAGGGGTTGTCGGTCGCGGTGACGGTCCCGGAAGGCACGGAGCCCGACCTCGGCGACCAGGGCTGGG
>JALZDV010000405.1 GCA_030862345.1 Actinomycetota bacterium
CCGACAACGAATGTGTCTCAGCCGACCACTGGCATGCCCGCTGCGTGTGGCGGACGACTACGGTGGCCGGGATGCCTGCCCCGAGACTCGGTACGGGTACTTATGAGAGGAGAAGGCGTTGCGCGTACAGCGACGTATGACGGCCCTGGCGGCGGTCCTGGCAGGCGCTCTTGTGCTGGCCGGATGTGGTGGTGATGACGGTGGCGACTCCGGCGGCGGGGGCGGCGGGGGCGGCGGCGGAACAGACGCGGCCAGCGAGGTGAATGTCGGCCTTGCCTACGACGTCGGTGGTCGCGGTGACCAGTCGTTCAACGATTCAGCGGCGACTGGGGCCGATCAGGCGGCCGATGAGTTCGGGATCAACATCGACGAGGCCGAGGCCAGCGATGGCGAGGATGACGCGGCCCGTGAGGAGCGCCTGCGGCTGTTCGCTGAGAACGGCAACAACCCGGTCATCGCGGTCGGCTTCGTCTATGCGACCTCGCTCGCCGTGGTCGCCGAGGAGTTCCCGGACACCCAGTTCGCGCTGATCGACTCCGCCGATGCCACGGGTGACAACATCACCAACCTCCTCTTCGCCGAGGAGCAGGGCTCATTCCTGGTCGGTGTGGTCGCCGCCCTGAAGTCGCAGGCGAAAAACGTCGGGTTCGTCGGTGGCGTACAGGTGCCGCTGATCGAGAAGTTCCAGGCCGGGTTCGCTGCCGGTGTCGCGGCCGTCGACCCAGCCATCCAGGTGCAGGTCGCCTACCTCACCCAGCCGCCGGACTTCAGCGGATTCGGTGACCCGGCCAAGGGCAAGACTGCGGCCGAGGGCATGTACCAGAACGGTGCCGACATCGTTTACCAGGCCGCCGGAGGTTCCGGTGGTGGGGTCTTCGAGGCGGCTTCCGAAGCCGGGGCCTTCGCGATCGGCGTGGACTCCGACCAGGCGGTCACCGCCGACCCGGCCGTGGCCGGCGTGATCATCACCTCGATGTTGAAGAACCTGAATGTCGCGGTCTACGAGTACCTCAAATCCTTCCAAGAGGGCGACGTGCAGGCTGGTCCGGTGACCTTCGATCTTGCCAACGATGGGGTGGGCTACTCAACCACCGGTGGGGCGATCGATGACATCGTCGAGCAGGTCGACGGCTTCAAGCAGCAGATCATCGACGGAGAGATCACCGTTCCGACGACCCCCTGATGATGCCGGATCTGTAACGGCCAAGGGCCCAGGAGACGCCTTGCGACTCCTGGGCCCTTGCTCGATGCCTCCGGTTGCGGTTCGGTGTCTTCTGAGCCGGTTGTCCGGCTGCCCAGCCCGTCGCCCGTGTCCTGGAATCGCGAACGACCTGAGGAGCGTGCCTGATCAACACCGACGTCAATCAGGCCCCGACCAGCACGATCGCAGTACGGGTAACCGGGATCACGAAGCGCTTCCCCGGAGTCGTGGCCAACAGCGATGTCAACATCACCGTCGCCCGAGGCGGGGTGCATGCCATCGTCGGTGAGAACGGCGCCGGCAAATCAACGTTGATGAAGATCCTGTACGGCGTGCAGCGCCCCGACGAGGGCACCATCGAGATCGAGGGGAAGCCCGCCGTCCTGCACTCGCCAGTCGATGCGATCAGTCGCGGCGTCGGGATGGTCTTCCAGCACTTCATGCTCGCCGACAACCTCACGGTGCTCGAGAACATCGTCCTGGGCGCGGAAAAGCTGCACGGCATCGGGGATGCAGCGCGTCAGCGGATTCGCGAGCTGTCGGACTCCTACGGACTGGGCCTCGATCCCGACACCTTGGTCGAGGAGTTGGGCGTCGGCGACCGGCAACGGGTCGAGATCGCCAAGGTCCTCTACCGAGGCGCTCGGATCCTGATCCTGGATGAGCCCACCGCGGTCCTGGTGCCCCAGGAAGTCGAGGAACTCTTCGATAACCTGCGCGAGCTCAAGAGCGAGGGGCTCACGGTCATCTTCATCTCGCACAAACTCGACGAGGTCCTCTCCGTCGCCGACGAGATCACCGTGATCCGCCGGGGCAGCACCGTGGCCACCGTCGACCCCAACCAGACCTCGGCCCGCGAGCTGGCCGAACTGATGGTGGGAAGTGAGCTGCCGACGGCCGAGACGCGGGATTCGACGGTCACCAAGGACCTGTGCCTGAGGGTGTCCGACCTGAGTCTCGCCGGCTCCGGTGAGCGGCAACTACTCACCGACATCAGCTTCGAGATCCATCGTGGAGAGGTACTGGGGCTGGCCGGCGTCGAGGGCAACGGCCAAGCCGAATTGGTCGAGACGATCATGGGCATCCGCACTGCCTCGGCCGGTCGGATCACGCTTGGCGAGACCGACGTGACCAAGTGGTCCACCGCTCGCCGCCGGGAGGCCGGGATCGGCTACATCCCCGAGGACCGGCATCGGCACGGGCTGCTGCTCGAGGCACCGCTCTGGGAGAACCGGATCCTCGGGCACGACAACGGGCCGCCGAGCATGAAGGGCCCGTGGATCGACCGGCCTGGCGCGCGCAAGGACACCACCCGGATCGTCGAGGAGTACGACGTCCGTACCCCAGGCATCGACGTGCTCGCCTCGGCCCTGTCCGGTGGTAATCAGCAGAAACTCATCGTCGGCCGCGAGATGAGCGGCGATCCCATCCTGCTGATCGCCTCGCATCCCACCCGCGGCGTGGATGTAGGCGCGCAGGCGGCGATCTGGGACCACATCCGCAACGCCCGACGATCGGGACTGGCCACCTTGCTGATCAGCGCCGACCTCGACGAACTGATCGGCCTGTCGGATCGGTTGATGGTGATCCTGCGCGGCCGGCTGATCGGCGAGTTCGACCCGACCCAGGTGACCCCACAACAACTCGGCTCGGCCATGACCGGAGCCGGCGCATCGGGGGCCGCAGCCCCGAAGGACCGTCCCATGACGGGTACGGAGGCGGCCCGGTGAACGGGCGGCTACGAGCAGCGGTGATCAGCCTCGCCGCGCCGGTCCTGGCGATCACGTTCTCCATCGTCGTCACCAGCCTGATCCTGGTCGCCACCGGTGACCCGTTCGGGCTCACCTGGCAGACGGTGATCGAGGTAGGTCTGCGGCCGCGCAGTATCGCCCAGATCCTCAACCTCGGCACCATCTACTACCTTTCGGCGCTGGCAGTGGCCATCGGTTTCCGGATGAATTTGTTCAACATCGGGGTGGACGGGCAGTACCGGGTGGCTGCCTTCGCCGCGGCAATGGTCGCCGGCAATCTCAGCCTGCCCTTCCCGCTGTCCATCGTGTTGGCCGTCGTCGTGGCCGGGATCACCGGCGGCCTGTGGGCTGGTATCGCTGGTTACCTCAAGGTCAAGCGTGGGGTCAACGAGGTCATCTCCACGATCATGCTGAACGCGATAGCCACCGGACTTGTCGCCTTCTTGCTCCGCCAGTTCGGTGAGGCACGGGGTAACGACATCACGACCCCGGTCATCGCCGAGGGCTCACGCGCACCGGGAATCGAGCTGATCCCAGGATCCACCGAACCGGTGAACAGTCTCATCGTGCTGGCGGTCCTAGCCGGCATCACCTACTGGGTGGTGCTCAACCGCACCCGATTCGGCTTCCGGTTACGCGCGACCGGACGTTCTCAGGGTGCCGCGGTCGCCAGCGGGATCGATGTCAAACGGATGATCGTCATCTCAATGCTGCTCTCCGGCGGGATGGCCGGCATGGTCGGACTTCCGCTGGTCTTCGGCGAGTCCTACTCCTACGGGCTGACCTTCCCGGGAGGACTCGGGTTCACCGGGATCGCAGTCGCGCTGGTGGGGCGCAACCACCCGATCGGGGTGGCCTTCGGCGCCCTGCTGTTCGCCTATCTCGAGGTCGCGGCCAACCCCTTGCAGATCGTCGCAGACGTCTCCCCCGAGATCATCACGATCATGCAGGGGGTCATCGTCCTAGCGGTCGTCATCTCCTACGAGTTGGTTCGCCGCTATCGCGTTCGCGACGAGCAGCAACGGGTGGCAAAGGCGTTGGCCGCCGGCGAGGCGATCAGTAGCGCCGGTAGTCCGGGCGGGGAATCGCCGCGCCAGCCAGAAAGGACCTCGGCATGACCGCCGGGTTACAGGTAGGGACCGAGCGCGTGCCGGAGACCACCAAACGGCGGCGGCGCATACTGCCCCGGGTCCTGTTGGCAATCGCCGGTTTGTTGTTCGTCCTGTCCCTGGTCCGGGTGATCACCGGTGCCAACGACATCGACTCCGCCGGCACCCTCAGCGCGACGATGGGTCTGGCGGTTCCCATCGCGATGGCCGGGCTTGGTGGCCTCTGGGCCGAGCGGGCCGGTGTGGTCAACATCGGTCTCGAGGGGATGATGATCCTCGGGACCTTCGGGGCCGGCTGGGCCGGTTACCAGTGGGGTGCTTGGGCCGGCGTGCTCGCGGGCGTCATGCTGGGTGCCATCGGCGGCCTGATTCACGCGATCGCCACCGTGACGTTCGGCGTCGACCACATCGTCTCCGGTGTGGCCATCAACATCCTCGGGTTGGGGGCCACCCAATATCTGGCGGCCGTCGCCTTCGAGGGCGTACCCGGTGGGGGGTCCACGCAGTCCCCGTCCGTACCCGACCTGCCGGCGGTGACGGTTCCCGGGGTGGCAGACGGGCTGGGCACGATCGCAGACAAGCAGTGGTTCTTCGTCTCTGACGTGGCCGCGGCGCTGCGCGCCCTGACGAACAACGTCTCGGTGCTCACGATCATCGCCGTACTGCTGATCATCGGCTCCTATCTGGTGTTGTGGCGCACCGCATTCGGCCTGCGGCTGCGGTCCTGCGGGGAGAACCCGGCGGCGGCCGAGACACTCGGGGTCAACGTCTACAAGTACAAGTACATCGCGTTGCTCGTCTCCGGCGGCATGGCCGGGCTCGGCGGGGCCTTCCTCGCGATCGTTGCCTCGAGTTCCTACCGGGACGGACAGACGGGTGGGCGCGGGTTCATCGGACTCGCGGCGATGATCTTCGGCAACTGGAGACCGGGTGGTCTGGCTGCCGGTGCCGGTCTGTTCGGCTACACCGATGCCCTCCGCCTGCGTAGCGGTGGCACGTCGGTACACGCGCTGCTGCTGGTGCTGGTGTTCCTGATGGCAATCATCGCGGCGTGGCAGATCTACCGGAGGCAGCCGCCGATCCGACCCGTCATCACCGGCGGGTTCGCCGCGCTGATCCTGATCTGGTTCCTGGTCACCGACGTCGTTCCCGCCGACTTCACGGGGATGACCCCGTACGTGGCGACGCTGCTGGTCCTCGCACTTGCCTCCCAACGATTGCGAATGCCCGCGGCTGACGGCTTGGTCTATCGCCGGGGCGAGGCCGGGTGAGGCGACAGGTAGTGCGGATCGCAGCGAGTTCTACGAGCGAGGATCGAAGCGACCGCGGAGCCGAACGATGAGCACACCGCCCGGCCTGGAGATCGATTGGGACGCCCTGACGGCGGCGGCAGTAGAGGCCATGGGGCACGCGTACGCGCCGTACTCCGACTTCGCGGTCGGTGCCGCAGCCCTGGTCGACGACGGCCGGATCGTATCCGGCTGCAATGTGGAGAACGCGTCGTACGGGTTGGGACTGTGCGCCGAGTGCGGCCTGGTCAGTGCGCTGCATGCCAGTGGTGGTGGGCGGTTGATCGCCCTGGCGTGCGTGGGCGGGGACGGGCAGCCGCTGATGCCCTGCGGTCGATGCCGCCAACTGCTCTGGGAACAGGGTGGAGCCGAGCTGCTGCTCATGACCGAGCGGGGGATCGTGCCGATGAGCGCCGTGCTGCCGGATGCCTTCGGCCCCGATGACCTCCTGGCAGCAGCCAACCGCGAGCAGACCCCCTAGTGCGGTTATGCGCATAACCGTCAGACATCCGGCCGGAAACCTGCGGTTATGCGCATAAC
>JALZDV010000409.1 GCA_030862345.1 Actinomycetota bacterium
ACGGGTCATTCAGTGCTGTGTCGCCCCGGTGCTTCCGCCCGCGGGCGGGTTGGAACCGTAGGGCGGCGGGGGCGGCGTGGGGCTGGAACCGGCACCTGGGGTCTGCGACGGGTTGCCGCCGGGGGGCGCCGACTGCCCGTACCCGCCCGGTGCCTGCTGGCCGGGCTGTCCGTAACCCGCTGGTGCCTGACCCGGCTGTCCGTACCCTGGAGGAGACTGCTGCCCGGGCTGCCCGTAACCCCCAGGAGCCTGCTGACCGTAGCCCTGCTGGGAACCGCCCTGAGCCGCACTCTGCTGCATTTTGCTGAGTCCGCCCTGCAGTGCTTTTTTGCCACCTGCGGCGAGGAAGGACATCACGACGCCTACGTTCACCGCGACCAACGCAGCAAGCATGAGCCATCCCCCGATGCCCACAGCGACACCGTCGGTGGTGAGCAGGTCGAGGAACTCGATCAGGAAGAGGATGTCGACCAGCAGCACGATGCCGGCGATCACGAAGTGCAGCGGAAAGTTCGCGGGGATCAGCCGGAATGCCTTGGCCAGGATCGCAACCGCAACGAGAAGGAGCAGGATGATCGCGAAGCTCAATAACCCTGACTGCCAGGCGTTGACCCCACCGAAGTCAGAGCCGGCATAGCTCGCTTGGACCTGGGCGACGCAGGCGGCCTGCTCCTCGCCGGGCAGCCCCGCACAGGACTGTTCGGCCAAGGCGTCGACGTCGAAATCGGCCACTGCGACGTCGAAGAAGCTGAAGATGAAGACCAGCAGGGATCCGCCGAGAGTCAACCAGTCAGGCAGACGCAGCGACTTCGGGTCGAAGGAGACACCGGAGCCGCCCGAGCGGGCAGGCGTCCCTGGGTACTGGCCGGGGCTCCCATAGCCAGGCTGCTGGCCGCCGCCGTAACCGGGCTGCCCGCCCGGAGGTCCGCCGGGCTGCTGGCCGTACCCGGGCTGGCCGCCAGGCGCCGGCGGGCCGTAGCCGCCGGGCTGCGATCCACCAGGCTGTTGGCCGTACCCCCCTGGGGATCCGGGTCCGCTGCCAGGTGCAGTCATCGCTTCCACTCCTTCGCCTACGGCCGCAGGGTTGCGGCTGTTGTCGTTCATCATTTCAGGGCCGGTGTCGAGTCTTGCTGCGGCTCAGCATGCTGGGTGGGCGCGGCACGGGCAAGTGGCCGCGCCTATGTATGAAATTGCTCAGCCGGAGATGGACCCCATCAGTTCTCGCATCAACTGTGCAGTTTCGGATGGGGTCTTTCCGACCCTCACACCGGCCGCCTCGAGCGCCTGTTGCTTAGCCTGTGCGGTTCCTGATGAGCCGGACACGATCGCTCCTGCGTGGCCCATGGTCTTGCCTTCCGGGGCGGTGAAACCCGCGACGTAGCCGACGACTGGCTTCGTGAGGTTCGCGGCGATGTATTCCGCGGCTCGCTCCTCTGCGTCCCCGCCGATCTCGCCGATCATCACGATCGCCTCGGTGTCGGGATCGGCCTGGAAGGCCTCGAGACAGTCGATGTGGGTGGTCCCGATGACCGGGTCACCGCCGATGCCAACGGCGGTGGAGAACCCGATGTCGCGGAGTTCGAACATCATCTGGTAGGTCAGCGTGCCTGACTTGCTGACCAGACCGATCCGACCGGGACCGGCGATGTTGGCCGGAATGATGCCGGCATTGGAGCGTCCCGGTGAGATCACCCCAGGGCAGTTCGGCCCGATGATCCGGGTGACACCGCCTTGCGCGTGCGACCAGAACGAGGTCGAGTCGTGCACCGGAATACCCTCGGTGATGATCACGGCCAGGCCGATTCCTGAGTCGACGGCCTCGATCACCGCCGCCTTGGCGAATTTCGGCGGCACGAAGATCACGGTGACATCGGCCGCTGTCTCGGCGATGGCCCCTGCGACGGAGTCGAACACCGGAAGGGCTCGACCATCGAAGTCGGCGCTCTGGCCACCTTTTCCGGGGGTCACTCCACCCACGACGGCAGTCCCTGACGCGAGCATGCGCCGGGTGTGCTTGCTGCCCTCCGACCCGGTCATCCCTTGGACGATGACCTTGCTGTTCTCGCTCAGGAAGATCGACATGGGGTACGAGGCTCCTCTGTTCGGTTCTACCGAGCTCAGGCCGCCGCGAGCTCGGCGGCCCGCCTGGCTGCGCCGTCCATGGTGTCCGCCTGTTCGACGAGGGGGTGCGCGGCTTCCTCCAGGATCCGGCGGCCCTCCTCGACGTTGTTGCCGTCCAGTCGTACGACGATCGGCTTGGTCGCCGACTCCCCGAGCAGGCCAAGGGCTGCCACGATGCCCTCGGCGACTGCATCACATGCGGTGATCCCGCCGAAGACGTTGACGAAGACGCTGCGTACTGACGGGTCGGAGAGAATGATCCCCAGTCCGTCGGCCATCACCTCAGCCGACGCGCCTCCCCCGATGTCGAGAAAGTTGGCCGGCTTCATGCCGCCGAACCGCTCGCCGGCGTAGGCGACGACATCCAGGGTGGACATCACGAGACCGGCCCCGTTGCCGATGATGCCGACCTGCCCGTCCAACTTCACGTAGTTGAGATCCTTGGCCTTGGCCTGCTGCTCGAGCGGGTCGGCCGCGGCGCTGTCGGCCAGGTCGGCATGCCCGGGGTGCCGGAAGGCGGCGTTGTCATCCAGGCTCACCTTGCCGTCGAGCGCCAGCACCGTGCCATCCGGCGTCTTGGCCATCGGGTTCACCTCGACCAGGGTCGCGTCCTCGCCGACGAACACCTTCCACAGGGAGACCGCGATAGCGACCACCTGGTCGGAAACCTCTTCGGGGAACCGCGCTGCGCTGACGATTTTGCGGGCCACTTCCTCGTCGACGCCGACCCGGGCATCGATCGGAACGCGGGCCAGCGCCTCCGGATTGTTTGCGGCTACCTCTTCGATCTCCACCCCGCCCTCGACCGAGGCGATGCACAGGAAGCTGCGGTTCGCTCGGTCCAGCAGATAGGAGAAGTAGTACTCCTCGGCGATGTCGCTGGCCTGGGCGATCAGAACCCGGTGCACGGTGTGGCCCCTGATGTCCATACCCAGGATGTCGGCGGCCCTGGCCCCGGCGTCCGCGGGCGTATCGGCGAGTTTCACCCCGCCCGCCTTCCCTCTCCCGCCGATCTTCACTTGGGCCTTGACCACCACCGGGCCGTTGATCGACGCGGCGACGTCTCGTGCCTGCTCGGGTGTCGTGGCGACCCCACCGGCCAGTACGGGTACGCCGTAGGAGTCGAAGACGTCACGCGCCTGGTACTCGTAGAGGTCCACGGAGGGCGACGATAGCGAAGCTTGCGGGCTTCGGGCGCTCCGGTGCGGTGCAGACGCCAGTTACCGGTCCGCAAGTTTGCCGACTCTGCCCGGATCCTGGCCGAGCGGCCCGCGGCGATCCCTCGGGTGAGGTGCGGCGCAGCTAGACCGCGGGTGCGGTGACGTTCGTACGGACCCATTCGACGATCTCGGTGGTGGTCGCGCCTGGGGTGAAGATCTTCGCGACACCGAGTTCCTCGAGTTCGGGAATATCGGCATCGGGGATGATGCCGCCTCCGAAGACCAGGACATCGTCTATCTCGCGCTCGCGGAGCAGTTGGGTCAGCGATCGGAACAGCGTCATGTGCGCCCCCGAGAGCACCGAGAGACCGACTGCGTCGGCATCCTCCTGGATTACCGTCTCGACGATCTGCTCCGGCGTCTGGTGCAGTCCGGTGTAGATGACTTCCATGCCGGCATCACGTAGCGCTCGGGCTACGAGCTTCGCACCACGGTCATGACCATCGAGGCCCGGTTTGGCCACGACGACCCGGATCCGTTCACTCATGGGGCCGAGATTATCCCCTCTTCAGAGCGCGGCGGCTGGCCGCACGCATTGGGAGCCCACGGCTGACCGGGCCTACCGGCGGGTGCCACCGCAGGGCGAGCAGGGTCAGGGCGGCGTAGCCCAGGCAGACGAGAATCAGGCCGTAGCCGCCGAGCACGAACTCGATCTCTTCCGAGCGCGCTGCTTCGACGATCGCACGCAGTGCCTGGCCGGTCAGGTATCCGGTGAATGCAGCCAGTGCCCCCACGACGGCCAGGCGAGGGCGCAATGTCGTGGCAAATACGGAGAACAGGACCAGAACCGCGCTGAGTATCAAGCCCGCGGTCAGCGCGAGGCCGGGCCGACCGAGCAGTCCGATGGCGCCCTCGACCGGGAGAAGGCTCTGCACCGGGCGGAGGTCCCCGGCGATGGGTTGCTGGGTGATGAGTACCTGGTCCGGGATGCCGACCAGAGTGGCGCTGAGGGCGAATACCGCGGCCACTCCGGTGACGGCGGCGAGACCACCGAGCAGCGGTCGACCGGGCTCGAGGCTCTCGCTGTCATCCATCACCACCCGCGACCAGAACCAGCCGACCGCGATTCCGGTGAGGACCAGCACACTCAGACCGGCCACGCCGACGTACCAACCGGCCAGCGGCTCTACCTCGCTGGTGAGCAGCCGTCGACCGGCGATGATCTCGAACCTGCCGCGGTCGGCTGCCCCACTTGCCCAGTAGAGCTCCCCGACCAACCCGGCAGCCGACACCGCGGCCGCGACACCGAGTGCCGCCAGACCCAGCCGCGGATACCAGCCGAGGACCACGCTGACTCCAGCAGTGACGATCACCAATGGCCAGCTCCAGGAGGCCAGCGCTGCCACCGCAGAGTCCCCGAGGACGACCCGCTCCGCGCCCACGGCGAGGTGCGGCAGCAGCACCGCGACAGACAACAGCAGGCCGCCGAGGATCCCGAGTCCGCCGACCATCCGGCTGGCGACCGGTACGGCGCCAAGGACGACCTCCGGAGCGGGTTCGCGACGGGCCGGCTTGCGCCGGATGCCCGGGGGGCTGCTTTTGTCGGCAGCCATCCGGCGCAGGGTCGTTCGCGACGTTCCAGCCTTTCCGCCCTTGGGCTTCGCGGCCTTGGTGGTCCTGGAGACCTTGGTGGAGTTTGACTCCTTAGTGGACTTGGCGGCCGTTGGCCGGACCGCCCGGCTCGCCGGCGCCGGACGCGCCGGGCGTCCGCTCTTCTCGTTCGCTGGCATGTCGGCGACGACGCTAGCAAGCATCGCAACGGTGCCCGGACCGCAGTGCTGCCCATCAGGCACCGCTCGACGGGCCGGCGCCCGAGCCGGGCAATGATCAAAAATTCCGGGCGAGGAGGTTTGCATCCCAACCACGGGTTGGTTACGGTCGCGTCACGGAGCCGAAACTGGCTCCTTTCTGCTGTCCGAACCACGGTAACCGAGCGTGAGCGGAACAGCACGCAGAGACAGTTTTTCCGGGCCTTCGCGTACTCCCGTGTGTCCGGTGAGTGGGACTGCGGTCCATTGGGTCGAAGAAGGGGTCAGGTGTCGCGTCACCGCACGCCCCGCGCTCAGCGCGAGGGGAGCCGCATCCCACGACCGCCCAGAAACCGGGGCCCGCTGATCCTCGCGGCACTCGTGATCGGTGCTGTTCTGGCCTGGCTTCCCGGTGGAGTCGCAGGCCCCGAGACGCCAGCTTCGGTGACCGCCGACAGTTCGTACGGCATCGGCAGTGACAGCGGCGTACCACTGGGCGCAGACGACACGCCCCGCCAAGCCATCTCCGAGGCTGAAGCGGCCGCCCGTCTGGAGTTGCTGGCTGCCTCCCGCTCGGCGCGCGACGCGCGGCCCGAATACTTCCTGCCCGTCAACGGCCGATTCACCAGTTGCTTCTGCATGCGCTGGGGAAGGATGCACTCAGGCATCGACATCGCGGCACCAACCGGAACGCCGATCGTGGCACCGGAACCGGGAGTGGTCCTCGAAGCCGGGCCGGCCAGCGGCTACGGAAACGTCATCTATCTCCAGCACGAGAGCGGCGACGTCACGGTCTACGGCCACATGTCCGAGGTGCTGGTCGAGGCCGGCCAGATCGTCGAGGGTGGGGAAGTTATTGCCGAAGTCGGCAACGAAGGCTATTCGACCGGCCCGCACCTGCATTTCGAGGTCCACGTAGGCGGCCGCAACGGTGACCCGATCGATCCCGAAGGGTGGCTGCTCGAGCGCGGGATCGACGTTCGCGCACTGCCCACGAGCGCGTGACGCGCGTACTGCTGTTCAGCGCCAAGCCATAACTGCGCGACCTGGTGCGGCGCCGCGCTGACCGTACTAGAGCTTGTGAACCGGTGCGTACCGAAGGATCAGGCGCTTGTAGCCGCCCGTGCCGAAGTCGATCGTGGCTTGCGCCTTGTCACCGAGTCCGGACACAGCGGTGACGGTCCCGAGTCCGAACGCGTCGTGACTGACCCGGTCGCCGGGTTCGAGCGAGATCAGCGGGCGGCTACCGAAACCACCGCGCAATCCCCCGCTGGACAGGCCCGTTGCGGCCACCCGTGCCTGAGCAGAGCCGAGCGGGGAGGCAGGTGCGGCTTGCATACGCTCCCAATCCACGAGGTCCGGCGGTAACTCATCGAGAAACCGTGATGCGGGGTTGTAGGACGGCTGCCCCCACGCAGCCCGCACTGCCGCGCGTGAGACGAACAGCCACTTCTGGGCCCGGGTGATCCCGACGTAGGCCAGCCGTCGCTCCTCCTCCAGCTCCCGCGGATCGCCGAGGGATCTCATGTGCGGGAAGATCCCGTCCTCCAGGCCGGTGAGGAAGACGACGGGGAACTCCAGGCCCTTGGCGGTGTGCAGGGTCATCAGGGTGACGACCCCGGCGTCGTCTCCGGCCACCGGAACTTGGTCGGCGTCGGCGATCAGAGACACCTGCTCGAGGAATCCCAGCAGCCCACCCTCGAGGTTGGCCGCCTCGAACTCCGCGGCCACCGACACCAGTTCGGTGAGGTTGTCCACTCGGCTCTCGTCCTGGGGGTCGACCGAGTTGGCCAGCTGCTCGAAGTACCCGGTCTGGTCGAGCACCCCCTGCAGGATCGCTGCCGGACCTACGCCGGCGGTGACCTGCTCGGCGAAGGAGTCCATCAGCGCGATGTATTCCGCGATCGCCGTCGCCGACCGTGCGTTGATCCCCGGCGCCTCGTCGGCCCGGCGCAGGGCGTCGGGAAAGCTGATCCGCTCACGGGAGGCCAGCGCCTCGATACAGGCCTCCGCGCGGTCGCCGATCCCGCGCCGCGGAGTGTTCAGGATCCGGCGGACGCTGACCACGTCATCGGGATTGGCGATGGCCCGCAGGTAGGCCAGCGCGTCTCGTACCTCCTTGCGTTCGTAGAAGCGCACACCACCAACGACCTTGTACGGCATACCGACCCGGATGAACACCTCTTCGAAGACTCGGGAGGCGCTGTTCGTTCGGTAGAAGACCGCTACATCGGCGGGCCGGGCGAGACCGGCGTCAGTGAGCTTGTCGATCTGTTCGGCGACCCACGCCGCCTCGTCATGCTCGTTGTCCGCAACATAACCACGGATCGGCTCCCCCGCGCCGGCATCGGACCACAGGTTCTTGGGCCGGCGTGCGGTGTTGCGGGTGATCACCGAGTTGGCGGCCGACAGGATGGTCTGCGTGGAGCGGTAGTTCTGCTCCAGCAGCACGGTCGTGGCATCGGGATAGTCGCGTTCGAACTCGTCGATGTTGCGGATGGTGGCACCGCGGAAGGCATAGATCGATTGGTCGGCATCGCCCACGACGCACAGCTCGGCTGGCTCGAGGTCCGCAGCTGAACCGAGCACGTCACCATCGACCGTACGGCGTTCCGGGCGGCCAACGAGTTCCCGAACGAGCATGTACTGCGCATGGTTGGTGTCCTGGTACTCATCGACCAAGACGTGCCGGAATTTCCGGCGATAGTATTCGGCCATATCGGAAAACGATTGCAGCGCATGGACCGTCGTCATGATGAGGTCGTCGAAGTCCATGGCGTTGGCCTCACGCAGCCGGCGCTGATACATCCGATACGCCTCGCCGAGCACCTTCTCTGCGGCCGTGGTCGGCGAGAACGACTCGTCGTCGATGAGTTCGTTCTTGAGGTTGCTGACCTGGTTGACCAGCAGTCGCCCCGGGTAGCGCCGCGGGTCGAGATCGAGGTCTCGGGCGACCATGGTCATCAGTCGTGCGGAGTCGGCTTGGTCATAGATGGAGAAGGTGCTCTTGAACCCGATGGTCTTGGCGTGCTCGCGCAGAATCCGTACGCACATGGAGTGGAACGTCGAGACCCACATGACCCGCGCCCGGCCACCCACGAGGCTGGCGACCCGGTTCTTCATCTCGCCGGCTGCCTTGTTGGTGAACGTGATCGCCAGGATCGATCCGGGTGCGACATCTCGTGCGGCGAGCAGGTAGGCGGTCCGATGGGCCAGCACCCGCGTCTTGCCCGACCCGGCACCAGCGACGATGAGCAACGGGCCGCCCTCGTGGATGACCGCTTCACGCTGGGAGGGGTTCAGCCCATCGAGCAATGCCGCGATGCGCCGCTCACGCGGATCGTGCTCGGCGGCAGCCGCACGGGCACCGGCTGCGGCATCGTCCTCGACGAACGCCTGCTGCGCGTCCCGGACCAGGTAGTCGATGGGGGCAGGTGGAGCGCCCGGGCGAAGCCGGTCACCGACTTGGCTGGGGTTAGCGGACATGTCAGCACAACTCTACGGCGCCGGGGCGACTTTCCCGACCGAGCCAGTGCTGTGGCATACTCGCCGCGTGTCCTTCAGTGCGCGCGAGTTTTACTATGGGTACCGGCCTCCGGTATCCGTCGCTGCTGACTGAGCACAGTCCACGACAGACACCCCGGGCCCGCCAGCCCGGGGTTTTTTTGCCTCCGGGACACGGGTCCACAGCTTCGGAGGAACCCGTGATCACTATGACTCAATCACAGCCACAGACTTCAGCCGATCCACCTGGAACTGCAGCGCCCTCGTTGACGCCAGCGCCGCCGTTGAGCCAAGGGCAGACCGATGTGGCGATCGGCGATCTGCGAGTGGAGATCGACGCCCTCGACGCCGCGCTAGTCGAGCTCGTCGCCCGACGGATCGAGGTCTCCAAGCAGGTGGGCAGGCTGCGGATGGCCGCCGGCGGAACCCGGTTGTCGTTGTCCCGCGAACAAGCGGTCGTTGCCAGATTCTCGGCCGAGCTGGGCGAGACCGGTACGTCGCTGGCCATGCTGTTGCTGAGAGCCGGTCGTGGTCGGCTTTGATCAGACCAGCTCTCGCCTAGCATCGCCGCGGTGACCCTTCCCCCGTACGTCCCGATTCCTGATGTCGAACGGGTTCTCGTCGTCGTGGCGCATCCTGACGATGTCGACTTCGCCGCCGCTGGGACCATCGCCAGCTTCACTGCCGCTGGACTTCACGTCACCTATTGCCTGCTCACCGACGGCGACGCCGGAGGTTTCGACGACGCGGTCGACCGGACCGTGATCCCAGCCATCCGTCAGGCTGAACAGCGAGCCGCCGCCGAGACGGTCGGTGTCTCCGACCTGATCTTTCTGGGCTACCCCGATGGCCGACTCACCCTCACCCACGAACTGCGCCGCGATATCTCCCGGGTCATCCGTCAGGTACGCCCGGATCGAGTCCTCACCTCGGCCCCCGAGCGCAACTACCGCCGCATCGGGGCCAGCCATCCAGACCACATGGTCGCCGGGGAGGCCTCCCTGTGCGCGGTCTATCCCGACGCGCGCAACCCCTATGCCCATCCGGAACTGCTTGCAGTCGAAGGGCTGGCGCCCTGGAAGGTGCGCGAGGTCTGGCAAGTCGGCAGCCCGCAGCCGAATCACTACGTCGACATCACCGACGTAGCCGAAAGCAAGGTATCCGCGCTGAAGTGCCATGCCAGCCAGACCCCGAACATGGACGTTGCCGAGTTCGTGCGTACCGCATTCGCCACCCAGGCCCGGGCGGTAGGTCTCCCCGAAGGACGCCTGGCCGAGGCCTTCCACATCTTCGGTACGGCCTGAGCCCGGCTTTGCTGCCCCCACACTTCCGGGTCCCAGATTCCCGGCATGGCTGATCACGACGACAGCGATTGCGCCGTCCGGGCCAGCGCCCCGCCCCGCCGGCGAGCTACAACTCGGGGAGCACGTTCGCGAAGAAGTTGCGATCACCAAGGAACGTGGGACTCAACTGCAGGAACTCCTCAGCGGTCACCCAGCGAGCATCGCTGACCTCGGTCGGGTCGAGGTTGAGTTGCTCTGCTTGCTCGACCTGAGCGGTCCACCAATGCAGGACAAACCCGCCATCGTCGGTCGGACATTCCCACACCTTGGCCTGCGCTGTCACTCGAAGGCCCACTTCCTCGAACACCTCCCGCACAACCGCCGCTTCCTGGCTCTCCCCGGGCTCGATCCGGCCGCTGAGTGGTGTCCAATAGCCCGGCAACAGGACGCCGGGCGCTCGCCGTATGACGAGCACTCGCTCTCCCTGTCGCAGCACGGCGACCACCGCTTCACGCACGTGGCTGACCGTAGGCCCTGGCCTGGCACCGGGCCGGGAAGCGCTGGGCTCAGACGATTCGACGGTCCACGGCCCAACGGGTGAGTTCGTTGCGGTTGGACACCTGCAGCTTGCGCAGCACGTTAGAGGCATGTGTTTCCACGGTCTTGATCGAGATGAAGAGCTGCTGGCCGATCTCGCGGTAGGTGTAGCCGCGGGCCAGCAGCCGCATGACCTCCCGCTCCCGGGCGCTGAGCAGATCCAGCGCCCTTTCTGCCACATCTTCGGGTACCGCGGCCGGACCGGTGGCGAAGGCGTCGAGCACGAATCCGGCCAGCCTCGGTGAGAAGATGGCATCACCGGCCGCAACCCGGCTCACCGCGTCCCGCAGATCCGTGCCGGAGATGGTCTTGGTGACATAACCCCTGGCTCCGCCGCGGATGACGCCGATCACGTCCTCGGCGGCGTCGGATACCGACAACGCAAGGAACCGCACGCCCGGCGCATGGCCGTGGACCTGGTCCAGAACGGCCCGGCCGCCGCCGTTGGGCATGTGGACGTCGAGCAGCACGACATCAGGCATGGTTTCCAGAATCCCCCGTACTGCTTCCTCGACGCTTCCGGCCTCACCCACGACCGCCAAAGATGCTGCGGGATCTCCGCCGAGTTCGGCGCGTACGCCGGACCGGATCATCGCGTGGTCGTCGACCAGGAACACCCTCAACTGGCTCATGGCGCAGCTCGAACCATGTGCAGTTCGACCTCGGTGCCCGCACCGGGAGAACTGGTGATCCGTGCGCTGCCGCCATGCCGAGCCATTCGCTCCACGATGGAGTGCCGCACGCCTCTGCGGTCGTCGGCCACCGCTTCCGGATCGAATCCGACGCCACGGTCGCGTACGAACACCGTCACCGCCTCGTCCTCGACTTCGGCATAGAGCGACACCTCGTGCACTCCGCCGTGGCGTGCAGCGTTGCGCATCGCCTCGTGACTTGCCTGTACGACGGCCGCCAGCCGCTCGTCCACGGGCGCATCCCCCACCACAACTGATTGGACCTGAACGTCGTAGGAGGCCTCGATCTCGGCTACCGCTCGCTCCAGGGCGCCGCCGAAGCTGGCCGTGTCCTCCCCGGCGTGCCCGTAGAGCCAGGACCGCAGTTCCCGTTCCTGCCCGCGCGCCAGCCGGTTGACCTCGCGCGGGGAATCGGCGTGCCGTTGGATCAGTGCCAGGGTCTGCAGCACTGAATCATGGAGGTGCGCCGCCACTTCGGCGCGTTCTTCCACCCGGATCCGCGCTCTGCGCTCTGCGCCGCGTTCGGCGACGAGTCGTCGCCACCAGGGTGCGGTCGCCAGTCCGACGCCGCCCAGGATCAGCAATGTCGCGGCGAAGCTCTGCCAGGTGACCGCGAGCAGGTTCAGCGTGGTGAGCACGGTGACGAGCCCGACGACGGTGACCAGCGCACCGACGGCCAACCGCCAGCGGAGGCTTCGCCGACTCAGCAGGTCGCGGTCGTCGACCTGCCGCCAGATCAGGGCCAGGCCCACGCCGACGA
>JALZDV010000447.1 GCA_030862345.1 Actinomycetota bacterium
CAGCTCCATGATCGCGGGAAGTTCGGCGGCCACCGCCTCCAGGGTCTGCTCGGATCCCGCGTATGGGCCGTCGGGTCGGGGCCAGTGGGTCACGACGTCGGTGAATCCCAACTCCGCTGCCCGGCCCAGGGACTCCCGGAACGATTCCACCGAGGACATCGAGAAGACTGGCCCGGCATCCAACTGGAGGTAGCGGTCGATGGAGGAAGGATCGCGGCCGGTTTCGCCGAGAACGTCGGTGAACCGGTCGCATACCCGGGCCAGCGCGGCCCACCAATCGGTGCCGTCGGGCCGGCTCGGATCACCGCTGGTCGCCCAACCTTGCCCGTACGTCGCCGCCAGCCGCATAGCGCGGGGGCCGTTGGCTGCCACGACGAACGGCACCCGTGGCAGCTGTATGCAACCGGGAATGCTGCGCGCCTCGACAGCAGCGTAGTGAGTTCCAGACCAAGTAGTCCGGTCCTGGGAAAGCAGTGCGTCCAACAGTGTCACGAATTCCTCGAACCGCTCTGTCCGTATGCGCAGCGGCAGTTCCGGTTGACCGAGAACGGTTGTGTCGTAACCGATCCCACCGGAGCCGACCCCCACTAGCAGCCGCCCCGACGAGAGGGCGTCCAGCGCCGTCAACTCTCGGGCGAAAGGCACCGGGTGCCGAAAGTTCGGCGAGGCGACGAACGTGCCGAGCCGGATCCGAGAGGTCACCATCGCGGCGGCGCTCAGGGTGGGCACCGCGGAGTACCACGGCGAGTCCACCAACGTGCGCCACCCGAGATGGTCATAGGTCCACGCATGGTCGAAGCTGTACTCCTCGGCCAAGCGCCATCGGCGTTCGAGCTCGGAACGGCCGAACTCGGGCAGGATGACGATGCCTACTCGCACGCCGCACGCTAACTCGCGGCGACGACCGTGCACTTGCCGCCCTGCTGGGATGGGCGAAAGGTGGGCAGGGTGGGCAAGTACCTCAACGGCGGCGACCCGGAGCTGGACGACCCGTATCGGCAGGACCTGACCCGCCGCATAGACGCCGCAATCGCCGAGGTCTATCGCAGCGAGGGCCGCAGCCGAGCCGAGAGCCGTCGCGCCATGCACGCCCTCGGTGCGTTCGGCGCACCCGCGGTCGACCGCGTCCTCGAGCTCTACCGCAGCTCCGCAGTCGGTCCGCGCGAACATGCCTGGCTGCTCAACGGGCTGGGGTCCAACGCGATCGACGCTCAAGTTGCCGCCCGACGTGCCGTCGCGAGGGCCTGTCCACATCGCTACGTCGACCGACTGCACGGCGGACTCGATGTCAGCGAGATCAACGTGGTTGCCGACGTCCACGATCTCCGGATCACCCCGTTGCTGATCACCCGGCTCGGCGACGCAGACCCGCACGTACGCCAACGGGCGGCGATCGCCCTGGTCGGCCGGATCGAAGGCCGCGGAGACGACGACCGGCGTACGCGGGACCTGGCCGAGCAAGCCGTGATCGCCCGGCTCGAGGACGACTTTCTGCCGGTTCGCGCGGTTGCCGCGTACGCGGTGGCTCGGCGCAGCCGCGGCGATGGCATCCTCGCCTACCAGCAGATCCTGCGCCCCACCGAGCCGGAGACCTTGGCCTTCGTCGACGTGCAGCAGCGCATAGCCGCTCTCCGCCGAGGGGAGTCCCTTCCGCCCCCTCTCTGACCACTCTGACTCCGTCATGTGCGGTCAACTGCTTGACGGGTGCACACTTTGGGTCCATCATCCTAACTATGTTAGAAAGTCCGATTCGCGATAGACAGTCGGAACGGCATGCGGCCACCCGAGCTGAAATCCTGGAAGCGGCCTGGGGCATCGCCCGAGAGCATGGTCTGGCCGAGCTGACGCTGCGCGACGTGGCCACCCGGATCGGCATGCGCGCACCATCGCTCTATTCCTACTTTTCGTCGAAGAATGCGATCTACGACGCGATGTTCGGTCAGGCGTGGTCGGAGTACCTCGCCGAGGTCGACAAGGCCGAACCGCGGTTGCCCACCGCCCCGCGCGAGGCGCTGAAAGCGATTGCCCGCCGATTTTTCGACTTTTCGGTCGCGGACGCTGCCCGGTATCAGCTGATGAACCAGCGGGTGATCCCAGGCTTCGAGCCGAGTCCCGAGTCCTACGCTCCGGCCGTTGAAGTGCTCGAGCGGGGGCGGGCTCATCTGGCTCGAATCGGCGTCGAAGGCTCGGACAAACTCGATCTCTTCACCGCGCTGTTGGGCGGACTGGTCAATCAACAACAGGCAAACGACCCCGGCGGCGACCGATGGTCGCGACTACTTGACGACGCCATCGACATGTTCGCCGACCACGCCGGTCTCCCCAGATAACCCGATCAAACCCCAACGATGAAGGAGACTGGCATGACCCCGACCACGCAAGCCGCCGACCGCACCAAACCGCGGCCGCGAACCTCGACTCTCGACCGGGTAACGCTGATGCGCCTCGCGCCTGCCGAGTACGAGCGGTTCACGACGCTGCTGGAGCGTCTGCATGGTGAGGACTGGACGCGCCAGACTGAATGCCCGGCCTGGGACGTGCGCGACATGGCAGGACACGTCCTGGGAATGGCCGAGATGGCCGCCTCGCTTCGGCAGATGATCCGCCAGCAAGGCGCGGCCAGCAAGCGCGGCGGAGTGCCGATCGATGCTCTGACCGCTGTGCAGGTGGAGAAGAACGCGCACCTGTCCACCGACGAGTTGATCGACCGATTCCGTGTGGTAGGCCCGCGCGCTGCCCGGGTTCGGCGACGCGCCCCTGGCTTCATCCGGGGGCGCGCGCTGCCCGGTCAACAGGAGGTGGGCGGACTCCCCGAGACCTGGACGATCGGCTTCCTCCTCGACACGATTCTCACCCGCGATCCGTGGATGCACCGGGTCGACATCAGCCGGGCCACCGGCCACCCGCTTGACTTGACCCCCGACCACGACGGCGTGCTTGTCGCCGACGTCGTCACTGAGTGGGCAATGCGACATGGGAAGGCCTGCTATGTGCATCTTTCCGGTGCAGCGGGCGGGAGCTGGACCTTCGGCGAGGGTGGACCGGTCCTCGAGCTGGATGCAGTCGAATTCTGTCGCACCGTCTCCGGGCGCGAGCCCGCCAGCGGCCTCCTCGGCACCCAGGTCCCGTTCTGATCCGACCCCACGGGCGCGGGCAATTCGATTGTCGCCGGCTGCGGATCTAACCCACGATAGCCATCATGAGCACGGTCATGGTGCGTCAAGAGTGCGGGACCGGACCTTTTCGCGGTAGGCCGGTGATGCGGCGAGGGGCTAGCTGGCGCTGCCACCCTCGCCGGCCGAGAGGCTGACCGGCGGCGCGTCCGGCACCGCGATCGGCTTCGCCTCGCCGCGGAAGCTGAACGTCATCGCGGTCTCGTCCTCGGGATCCTCTCCAGGTTCGGTGTCGACCACGATGATCTGCCCGGGCGAGATCTCGCCATACAGGATCTTCTCCGACAGAGCGTCCTCGATCTCGCGCTGGATCGTGCGGCGCAGCGGCCGGGCACCGAGCACCAGGTCGAAGCCGCGCTTGGCCAGCAACTGCTTCGCGCTGTCGGTCACCTCGAGGACCATGTCCTTGTTGGCCAACTGCTCGTCCACCCGGGCCAGCATGAGGTCGACGATCCGAACGATCTCGTCCTCCTTGAGCTGGTGGAAGACCACGATGTCGTCGATCCGGTTGAGGAACTCAGGACGGAAGTGCTGCTTGAGCTCGTCGTTGACCTTGAGCTTCATCCGGTCGTAGTTCGATGCGCTGTCGTTGCCCGTCTGGAAGCCCAGACCCACCGCCTTGGAGATGTCGCGGGTACCGAGGTTAGTGGTCATGATCAGGACGGTGTTCTTGAAGTCCACGATCCGACCCTGCCCATCGGTGAGCCGACCGTCCTCCAACACCTGCAGCAGCGTGTTGAACACGTCCTGGTGGGCCTTCTCGATCTCGTCGAAGAGGACCACGGAGAAGGGCTTGCGGCGCACCTTCTCGGTGAGCTGTCCGCCCTCGTCGTACCCGACGTATCCGGGAGGGGCACCGACCAGCCGCGACACGGTGAACCGGTCGTGGAACTCACCCATGTCGATCTGGATGAGGGAGTCCTGGTCGCCGAAGAGGAACTCGGCCAGCGCCTTGGCCAGCTCCGTCTTACCGACACCGGACGGGCCGGCGAAGATGAACGAGCCACCGGGACGGCGCGGGTCCTTCAGACCGGCCCGGGTACGGCGGATCGCCTGGCTGACGGCCTTGATGGCCTCTTCCTGGCCAATGATCCGCTTGTGCAGCTCCTCTTCCATTCGCAGCAGACGGGTGGTCTCCTCCTCGGTGAGCTTGAAGACCGGGATGCCGGTCCAGTTGGCGAGAACCTCGGCGATCTGCTCGTCGTCGACCTCGGCCACGACGTCCATGTCGCCGGCCTTCCACTGCTTCTCGCGTTCGGCCTTCTCGCCCAACAAGGTCTTCTCGTTGTCCCGCAATGAAGCGGCCTTCTCGAAGTCCTGGGCGTCGATCGCGGATTCCTTCTCACGACGGACGTTGGCGATCCGCTCGTCGAACTCACGAAGGTCCGGCGGTGCGGTCATCCGCTTGATCCGCATCCGGGCACCGGCCTCGTCGATCAGGTCGATCGCCTTGTCCGGCAGGAAGCGGTCCGAGATGTAGCGGTCGGCCATCGTCGCGGCGGCCACCAGCGCCGCGTCGGTGATCGTGATCCGGTGGTGTGCCTCGTACCGGTCCCGCAGACCCTTGAGGATTTCGATGGTGTGGCTGAGGGTTGGCTCACCGACCTGGATCGGCTGGAAGCGCCGCTCCAGGGCCGCGTCCTTCTCGAGGTACTTGCGATACTCGTCGAGCGTGGTAGCGCCGATGGTCTGCAGCTCCCCACGAGCCAGCTTCGGCTTGAGGATGGAGGCCGCGTCGATCGCGCCCTCGGCCGCGCCGGCCCCGACGAGGGTGTGGATCTCGTCGATGAACAGCACGATGTCGCCACGGGTGTGAATCTCCTTGAGGACCTTTTTCAGCCGCTCCTCGAAGTCACCGCGGTAGCGGCTGCCGGCCACCAGCGCGCCGAGGTCGAGGGTGTAGAGCTGCTTGTCCTTGAGCGTCTCCGGAACCTCGCCGCGGGTGATCCGCTGGGCAAGCCCTTCGACGACGGCGGTCTTGCCGACGCCGGGCTCGCCGATCAGGACGGGGTTGTTCTTGGTACGGCGGGAGAGCACCTGCATCAGGCGCTCGATCTCCTTCTCGCGGCCGATGACTGGGTCGAGCTTGTTCTCCCGCGCGGCCTGGGTCAGGTTACGGCCGAACTGGTCGAGCACCAGGGACGTGGACGGGCCACCCTCGGCCGGGCCGCCGGCGGTCGCCGGCTCTTTGCCTTGATAGCCCGACAGCAGCTGGATGACCTGCTGGCGGACCCGGTTGAGGTCGGCGCCCAGCTTGACCAGCACCTGTGCCGCGACGCCCTCACCCTCGCGGATGAGCCCGAGCAGGATGTGCTCGGTCCCGATGTAGTTGTGGCCGAGCTGCAGCGCCTCACGTAGAGACAGCTCGAGGACCTTCTTGGCCCGCGGGGTGAACGGGATGTGCCCGCTGGGTGCCTGCTGTCCCTGGCCGATGATCTCCTCGACCTGCGAGCGCACCGCCTCCAGGGAGATGCCCAGTGACTCCAGTGCCTTGGCCGCGACGCCTTCACCCTCGTGGATCAGCCCGAGCAGGATGTGCTCGGTGCCGATGTAGTTGTGGTTGAGCATGCGGGCCTCTTCTTGGGCCAACACGACAACCCGACGCGCACGGTCGGTAAATCGTTCGAACATCACCGCTCCCTCGACCTAGCTGCTCGGTCACCCGACATTCGCGGAGCGGACCAGCTTCGGTCGCTTCTACTGTAGTCGGGCTTCTGCGTCGTCCAACGCGTGACGACCGATCCCCAGTTCCTTGGGCCGATTGCGCTGTAGGCGAACGAGGGCGCCGTCAGCCTCGGCGAGGCGAGAAATAGCGCCGCGAAGGAGCAGTGCAGGGATTTAGTGAGCGGCGTTGAACGCCTCCAGCACGGACGAGGGGATGCGTCCGCGGTCGCTCACCTTGTGGTTGTTGCGACGCGCCCAGTCGCGGATGGCTTGAGTCTGCGCCCGGTCAGCCGTTGCAGAGCTACGGCCATTTCCAGACGACCCCGAGCGCCGCCCGCTCTTGGACACCCGGCGGGCGTGACCGACGTACGGGGCGAAAGCATCGCGCAGTGCTTTGGAGTTCTTTGCCGACAGGTCGATTTCGTAAGAGGTGCCGTCGAGTGCGAATGTGACAGTCTCGTCTGCTTCGTTGCCATCGAGATCGTCGGTGAGAATGACCTGTACTTTGCGTGCCACTAGTTACTCCTGGAGAAGTCGAGGTTTGAATGTTGAGCGGCACCTAGTGAATCACAACCGACCCAGAACAAGGCACGCGGGGCAATGCCTGCAAAACTCACACTTGAGTGTTCAGGGGCCGTACGAGCGGAAAAAGAATAGTGTCACGCAGAGTGGTCGCGTCAGTGAGTACAGTTAGCAAACGGTCGATTCCAAAGCCGACCCCACCGGTCGGCGGCATTGCATACTCCAGGCTTTCCAAGAAGTCCTCGTCCAGGCTCATGGCCTCCTCATCGCCGGCGGCGGCCAGTTCGGCTTGGGCGCGAAATCGGGCCCGCTGTTCGATCGGGTCGTTGAGTTCGGAGTAGCCGGTGCCCCGTTCCACGCCACCTATATAGAGATCCCACTTCTCGGCCACGCCCGGCTTCGTTCGGTGTGCTCGGGTCAGCGGAGAGGTTTCCACCGGGTAGTCCGCCACGAAGACCGGTCCGGTCAAGGTGTCGGCGACCAGTTCGTTGAAGAGTTCCTCGGCGATGCGCCCGGATCCCCAACCCGGCACTACATCTATTTGATGCTGCCGGGCTAATTCGACAAGCCGTTGCCTGGAGGTCTGCGGATCAACCGTTTCACCTACCGCCTCCGAGACGGTCAGGTAGAAGTCCTGCCAGGGCCAGACGCCGGACAAGTCGAGGCTCTCTCCGTCCTCACCGGAAATCAGCAAAGCCCCGTGCAGTGCCTGGGCACACGCCTGAATGAGCCGCGCTGTGAGCTTGGCAACATCCTCGTAGTCGGCATAGGACTGGTAGAACTCCAACATCGCGAACTCGGGGCTGTGGGTCGCATCGACTCCTTCGTTACGGAAGTTTCGGTTCAACTCATAAACCCGCTCGAGATCTCCGACGATGCAGCGCTTGAGGTATAGCTCTGGGGCGATGCGCAGATAAAGCGCCAGATCCAACGCGTTGGAGTGCGTCATGAATGGGCGCGCACTCGCTCCTCCCGGAATGACTTGCAACATGGGCGTCTCGATCTCGATAAACCCTTCGTCGTCCAGGGTCGCGCGCAGGGTGCGCAGGACGGTCGCCCGGTCGCGGGCCACCTTCCTGGCCTGTTCCCGAACGATCAGGTCGACATAGCGGCGGCGGACCCGAAGTTCGTCGCTCATCGGGCGATGCGCGACCGGAAGCGGCCGTAACGCCTTTGCGGTGAAGCTCCAGTTATCGGCCAGAACCGACAACTCACCACGTCGCGAGGTCCCGACCTCGCCGCTGACGAAGATATGGTCGCCGAGGTCGACGTCACGTTTCCAGGCGGTCAGGGCCGCCGGCCCGAGGCGGTCCAACGCGAGCATCACCTGAAGTTCCACGCCACCCTCGCGCAGCGTCGCGAAGCAGAGCTTGCCGGTGTTACGCGCAAAGATGACACGCCCGGTGATGCCCACGACGGTTCCGGTCTGAGTGTTCGGCTCCAGGTCGGGATAGTCCTGCCGTATCTCACGAAGCGAATGCGTACGGGCGACGCTGACCGGATAGACATCGACACCGTCGGCAAGCAGGCGGTCCAGCTTCTCGCGACGGACCCGCATCTGCTCTGGGACCTCGTCGGAACCGCCGTTCTCTTCAGCCACCTGGCGAGCCTAGTGACCGCTATCGAGTTCGGTCCCGCGGCGTCACGCCCGCATGGCGGCAGCGCGGTATATCCCTGCGCCCGCGTCGAAGTCCGCGGCCGGGTCGAAGCGGAGTAGATCGAATCGAAGCAGAATCAGTTGCGCTCGAAGGCCAGCCGCAGACCATGCAGGGTCAGATCCGGGTCGTGCTCCTGGATCATCCGCGACGCAGCAATGACAAGCGGGGCCAGGCCGCCGGTTCCGATCACGCGAGGACGCGTCGGGAAGGACTCGGCCAGCTCGTCGATGATCCGCCCGACCAGTCCGTCGACGAGCCCGGCGAACCCATAGACGACACCTGACTGCACAGCCGTCACAGTGTTCTTGCCGATCACCCGTGGTGGGGCAAGGAGTTCCACCATCCGCAGTTGCGCCGCCCGCTGGGTCAGGGCATCCACACTGATCTCTATTCCGGGAGCCAGTGCCCCGCCGAGGAACTGTCCACCTGGTCCGACCACGTCGAGGCTGGTCGAGGTGCCGAAGTCGACCACGATCGCCGGACCGCCGTACCGCTCGAAGGCGGCCAGGCTGTTGACCACCCGATCGGCGCCGACCTCGTGCGGGTTGTCGACGTGCAGCGGAACGCCGGTCCGCACGCCGGGGCCGATCACGATCGACGGGAGATGCGTGAAGTTTCGGTCCAGCATCTGGACGATCTCGCGGCGCACCGGAGGCACCGTCGAACAGGCCACGACACCGGTCACGGACTTCTCGTCCAATAGCCCGCAGATCGTCAGGGCCAGCTCATCCGAGGTCGCCCGAGGATCGGTGCTGACCCGCCAGGAGTGCACTATCTGGGTCCGGTCGAACAGGCCGAGCACGGTCTGGGTGTTGCCCACGTCAATGGCAAGCAGCATCGTCTGCCCGGCTCCTCAGTCGCTGCGCAGATCGAGGGCGAGGTCCAGGATCGACGCGGAGTGGGTCAACGCGCCCACCGACAGGTAGCCGACGCCGGTGTCGGCGTACTCGCGCGCTCGGTCCAGGGTCAGCCCGCCGGTGGCCTCGAGCTCGGCCTGCTTTCCGACGGCAGCCACCACTTCGCGCAGCATGTCGAGAGACATGTTGTCGCACAACAGGAACTCGGCGCCGGCCTCAACCGCCTGGCGGGCCATGTCCACTGTGGTCACCTCCACTTGCAGAGCTACGTTCGGGAAGCGTTCGCGTACGCGCTCGATCGCCGACGCCACACCGCCCGTTGCCAGGACATGGTTGTCCTTGATCATCGCAACGTCGTAGAGCCCCATCCGCTTGTTCTGCCCGCCACCGACACGGACCGCGTACTTCTCCAGCGCTCGCAGCCCTGGGGTCGTCTTCCGGGTGTCCAGGATCTGGGTTCCGGTGCCCTCGACGGCTTCGACCCAGGCCCGGGTCAAGGTCGCTACCCCACTGGCCCGGCAGAGGATGTTCAACGCGGTTCGCTCTGCAGCGAGCAGGCCACGGGTCTCCCCCGTGATAGTGGCGACCTCGTCCCCGCGGTCAACGAAGTCGCCGTCCCGCTGCGCCATCGCAATCTCGGCATCTGGGCAGCAGGCCAAGAAGACCGCGAGGGCGACCGGCAGGCCGGCCAGGACGCCCCGCGCGCGAGCCGTCAACACTGCGGTGTCCACCTGATCGGGCGGGATCGTGGCTTCGCCGGTGACGTCCCGGCCGGCATGTGGGCCCCCAGCCGGGAATCCGAGATCTTCGGCAAGCGCCCTGGACACGAGATCCTTGACCCAGGCCGGGTCCAAGCCGGTGCCCGCGAATCCTTCCTCGCCCGTCATACCCGAAGTCCCTCTTCGGCGGCCGTGACAGACAGCGGTCGGAACGCCGCCTGCACAGCGCCCTCGTCGTCCAAGGCGATCTCGAGCCGGCCGAGCCACGCCGGGTCCGCGTCGGGATGGTCCTGGCGCCAGTGGCAGCCGCGCGTCTCGGTCCGACTCGTCGCCGCAGCGGTCAGCGCAGCTGCCACGGTCAGCAGGTCGGTGGCCTCCCATGCTGCGGGGCCCGGTGCCTGCGCAGCACGGGCCGAGAGGGCATCCAGGGTTTGGCCCGCCTCGGCAAGGCCTTCGCCGGAACGGAGCGCGCCGACGTGTCGGGACATGGCGGTCGTGATCTCCGCCCGGATGGCCGGATCCAGCGCACCGTAGGGTCCACCCACTGGCAACGGCTCGGCCTGCGGGCCGAGGTCGGTACCCAGGACACGGCCGATCCGCGCGGCGAAGACGAGGCCCTCGAGCAACGAGTTGGAGGCCAACCTGTTGGCCCCGTGCACGCCCGTACAGGCGACCTCTCCGCAGGCGAACAACCCGGGCACCGACGTCCGGCCCCAGACGTCGGTCCGCAAACCGCCGGATGCGTAATGGGCCGCTGGCCGTACAGGGATCAGGTCGAGCTGAGGATCGATCCCGGCAGCCAGACACGACGCGGTGATGATCGGGAACCGGCGGGAGAGGTCCGAGATCCCCCGGGCGTCCAGACGTACGTGATCGGTTCCCTCGGCTTGCATCACCCGAGTGATCGTCTTCGCGACGACATCACGCGGAGCAAGATCGGCCAGCGGATGGACGCCGGTCATGAACCGTGCGCCCGAACCGTCGACGAGGAAGGCGCCCTCACCGCGCATGGCCTCGCTGATCAGCGGCTGCTGCCCGGTGGCCCCGGGCCCGAGGTAGAGGGAGGTGGGGTGGAACTGGACGAACTCGAGGTCGGCGGCCACCGCCCCCGCGCGCAAGCCGAGGGCCACCCCGTCTCCGGTGGACACCGACGGATTCGTGGTCGAGGCATAGATCTGTCCCATGCCGCCGGTCGCCAGCACGACCGCCCGAGCCAGCACCGCTCCGACGCCGTCGGTGCTGCCCTCACCCAGAACGTGCAGGGACACCCCCGCCGCTTGCCCGTCAGCCGAAAGCAGCAGGTCCAGGACCATCGCATGCTCGATCAGGTCGATGCCGGCATCACCGAGAATGGCCGCGTGCAGGGCGCGCTGGACCTCGGCTCCGGTCGCATCTCCCCCGGCATGCACGATCCGGCGGGCATGGTGCCCGCCTTCCAGGGTCAGCGCGAGCTTCCCGTCCGCTGTGCGGTCGAAAGCCGCGCCCAGCTCCATGAGTTCGTGCAGGCGGCTAGGCCCCTCATTGACGAGTACGTCCACGGCGACCGGATCGCAGAGCCCCACCCCTGCCGCATGGGTGTCAGCCGCGTGCGCGGCGGGCGAGTCGGTCGGGTCGAGGACTGCTGCGATTCCGCCCTGCGCCCAGCGGGTGGATCCGTCGTCGATGTTGACCTTGGTGACCAGGACGACGGAGAGCCCGTACGAGCGCGCGTACAGGGCCGTACGCAGACCGGCGATCCCGGAACCGACCACGCACACGTCGGCCTGTCGGGACCACCCCGGGGCAGACGCGTTCAGTCGCCGGGGAAGCCCCGAGACGGTCGGACCGGCGTTCACTCCGGGTGGCCGGTGCCCGGCATCCCTGAGTCGTTCATCTCAGCAGGTTAGGGCGTTGCCGGTCATCGCCCCGCCGCAAACGCGCCGTGCCGGGGGACGGCGCCGCTGGGTCGTCATCCAGCGAAACGATCCGGTTGGCTCCGTCCACGTGCACCACCTTGGGTAGGTAGCTCTTGGCCTCGGTCTCGTCCACCAGGCCGTAGCTGATCAGGATGACGAGGTCACCGGGGTGTACGAGGTGGGCGGCCGCTCCGTTGATGCCGAGTACGCCGCTGCCACGTTCGCCGGGAATCACGTAGGTCTCGAGGCGGGCGCCGTTGGTGACATCGACGATCGCGACCTGCTCGCCGGGCAGCAGGTCGGCCGCATCGATCAGGTCCTCGTCCACCGTCACCGAGCCGACGTAGTGCAGGTCGGCGTGGGTGACCATCGCCCGGTGGATCTTGGACTTCAGCATCGTCCTAAACATGGCGGCTTCCCGTCTGCGCCGGAAAGTCGTTCGCCGCACTGGCAGGGCGTCCCAGGCTGACCGGGACGTTGTCGATCAACCGGGTACTGCCCAGTCGTGCAGCAACCAGCAGGCGAGCCGGACCTGACATCGGCGCCGGTCCGAGGTCCGGGTCCTTCAGCACCAGGTAGTCCACTCCGAGTGTCGGCTCGTCGTCGAGCACCCCTTGGGCTGCAGCCAGCACGCTAGCCGCCCCGTGCAGGGCCTCGAGAGCTCCGGTGCGAAGCGCGCGAGACAGGGTCCGCGCAGCCATGCGCTGGTGCTCGTCGAGGTAACGGTTGCGGCTGGACAGCGCCAGACCGTCGACCTCTCGCACGGTCGGCACGCCGTACACCTCGGTGCGCAGCGCCAACTCCCGAGCCATCGCACGGAGCAGGACGAGCTGCTGGTAGTCCTTCTCACCGAAGACTGCAGCGTGCGGATCGACCATGCCGAAGAGCTTGGCCACGACGGTGAGCACCCCGGAGAAGTGGCCCGGCCGTACGGCGCCTTCCAACCGGTCGGCGAGGTCGCCGGCCTCGATCCTGATCCCGAGCCCCGGGCCGTACATGTCGTCGGCGTCGGGCAGAAAGACGAGGTCCACCTCCTCGTCCGCGCACATCTCGAGATCGGCCTTCGGCGTACGGGGATAGCGGTCGAAGTCCTCGCCCGGTCCGAACTGGGCGGGGTTGACGAAGATGGACACGATGACGTGGTCGCCGAGTGTGTGCGCGGCTCGGATCAGCGCGCGATGTCCCTCGTGCAGGGCGCCCATCGTCGGGACCAGCACCACCCGTCCGGTGAGGATCCGGCGGGCGGCATCCAGCTCGGCGCGCGTACGGATCACCCCTGCCTCGGCGCGCTTCTGGTGGGTCTGGCCAAAACCGCCAGAAAGCGGCGCGGGTGTCGGTGTCGCATTCGGATGGGCGGCCGGCGGGGCGGCTATGATCCGAAGGTCGGCGCTGGTCATGAGGCAGCCACCGAGGCGTTGGTCGGACCGGTTCTTTCTTCGGCGGGTGCTGGGCGCTCGGCCAACAGTTGCAGCATCGGCGCCGCCTCGTGCTTTTTGAGCCGTCCTGCGGACAGGGCGCGCTGTGCGGTCCGCCGGGCCATCGCGACATAGCTGGCCACGCTGCCCGGGGCGTGCTCCACCAGCGTGCGCAGATGCCGGCGTACGGTGCCGACGTCGCCGCGCGAGACCGGCCCGGTGAGCGCCTTGTCGCCGTAGCGCAGTGAGTTGTCCAGCGCCGCGCCCAGCAGGGGCGCGAGCAGCCGGGCGGGGTCGTCGACGCCGGCCGTACGCAACAGATCCCTCGCCTCGGCGACGAGGGTGATCAGGTGGTTGGAGCCGACGACGAGGGCGGCGTGATAGAGCGTGCGGGCCGATTCCTCGACCCACACCGGCTCGCCGCCCATCTCCAGGACGAGCGTCTCGGCAACGGCGCGATGCCCCTCCGCGGCGGTGACACCGAAGGGCACGCCGGCCAGCCGTTGCACGTCCTCGGGGCGGCCGGCAAAGGTCATCACCGGATGTAGGGCGAGCGGCAGGACGCCGCGTTCGACGGCGGGTGCGAGCACAGCCACACCGTGCGCGCCCGAGGTGTGCATGACGATCTGCCCCGGACGGAAGGAGCCGGAATCCGCCAGGCCGCGAACGAGAGCGGAGAGGGTGTCATCGGGGACGGCCAGCACGACCAGATCCACGCGCGGAATGACCTCGTCGGCCGGCAGGAGCGCAGCACCTGGCAACAGGCGGGCGGCGCGTTGCCGGGAGGCGGTGGATACCGCGGTGGCGGCGACGATTCGGTGGCCGGATTCGGATAATGCGGCGCCGAGTACAGCACCGACTCGTCCGGCGCCGATGACACCGACTCGCAACGGGGCGAGCGTATGCAGCGACATGGCTCAGCGCGTCCTCTCCGTTCCAGTCCCGGGGCGGGTACCAGACGTCATGGTGCGTTCAGGCAATTGTTTACAGCGCCGACGATAGGGGCCCAGTTCCCATTCGGCGCCGTGGCATGCATCACCTTGACGCGTGCCAGCATGTGGGCGTGGCGGCCTGCGATCCGGATTCGGATCTGGATCCGGCCGGTGCCGAACCGGTGCGGTGGTCTGTTGCGATGGACCGTGCCCTGTACGGGGAGGACGGTTTTTACAGCCGCGGCGAGGGGGCTGTTGGGCACTTCCGGACCTCGGCTTGCGCGGCTGTCTCCGTACTGGAGATCTTCGCCGCCGCCCTCGGCGAACTGCTCGGTCGGGTCGATACCGCCCTGGGCCACCCTGCGGCGCTGGACCTCGTGGATGTCGGTGGCGGGTCGGGCGAGTTGCTGACCGCCGTCGCGGACTCGGTGGGGCCGCAGATCCAGGCGCGAATCCGACCGTGCGTTGTCGAGCGACGCGCCGCACCGCCCGATTTGCCGCCGTACGTGCGCTGGCTCGATCGGGTGCCCGACCTGACCGGGCTGCTGATCGCGAATGAATGGCTGGACAACGTGGCACTCGATGTCGCCGCCGCGAACGGCTGGTTCGGCTACGCCGCGGCTGGCGAGTGCGGGACGGCGACCGTCATGCTCGTTGACCGGACGGGCGCGGAGTCACTTGGTCTGGCTCCCACGCAGGAGGAAGCGGCTTGGCTGGAGCGCTGGTGGCCGTCCGGGGCCCGGCGGGAGATCGGACTGAGTCGGGACATCGCCTGGGGCAGTGCGGTATCGCACGTACGCCGCGGGTTGGCGGTGGCGATGGACTACGCGCACACGGCCGAGGACCGACCGGCGTACGGAACGCTCACCGGCTTCCGCAGCGGCCGGCAGATCGAGCCGATCCCGGACGGGAGCTGCGATCTGACCGCCCATGTCGCGATCGACTCCGTTGCCGCCGCCGGCGAGGCCGCCGCGGCTGCAACCGGCGTGGCGGCCGGTGCCGCGGGCAGTCGTTCCGTACGGACGCTGCTCACCGACCAGCGGACCGCGCTGCAGCTGCTCGGCGTCAGCGGCCGGCGACCGGACTACGCCGCCGACCGGGGCGGCTACGCCGCGGCGTTGCAGCGAGCCGGCGACGCCGCCGAACTGATCGACCCGGCCGGCCTGGGTGCCTTCGCCTGGCTACTCCAGGGAATCGACCTCGACCCGGCCGCCCTGCTGCACTGATCGACAGCTTGGGTGCCCCGGGCCAGAAACCTGCGGTTGTGCGCATAACCGCGAAAGCTGCTGGATACAGTCCCGGGCCATGACCTCTCGTACCGCTCTGGTCACCGGCGCCAGCCGTGGCATCGGCCTGGCGATCGCGCGCAAGCTGGTCGAGCGGGGCGACCGCGTGGTCATCACCGCTCGCAAGCCGGACGAACTGGACGCTGCCGTCAAGAGCCTCGGCGGTACGGACGTGGCGCTCGCCGTACCGGGCAATGCCGGTAATGCCGAGCACCGCGCTGCTGCCGTACGGGCGGCGGTCGAGACCTTCGGCAGCTGCGACTGCGTGGTCAGCAATGTTGGGATCAACCCGGTGTATGGCCGGGTCATAGACACCGACCTCGAGGCCGCTCGCAAGATCTTCGACGTCAACTACATCGGTGCGCTCGGGTTCGTCCAGGAGGCGTATCACCAATGGCTCGGCGAGAACGGCGGAGCGGTGCTGTTCGTCGCGTCGGTGGCCGGCCTGCGGTCAGCCGGCGGGATCGGCATATACGGCTCGAGCAAAGCGGCGCTGTTTCACCTGACCAGCCACCTCGGGGTCGAGCTAGGCCCGAAGGTCCGGGTCAACGCCCTTGCGCCGGCCGTGGTGAAAACCCGGTTCGCGACCGCCCTTTACGAGGGTCGCGAGGACGAGGTGGCCCGGCGCTATCCGGCTGGGCGGCTCGGCGTGCCCGAGGACATTGCCTCTGCCGCTGCCTTTCTGCTGTCCGACGATGCCGGCTGGGTGACCGGACAGACCCTGGTCATCGACGGCGGCATGACCAGCGTCGGCGAGCTCTGAGCGGCCTTCCGACCCCGGCGATCGCTTCGTGCGCATTTAAACTGGTAGGCATGGACGCCTACCTGTATGCCGCAGTCCGTACGCCCTTCGGCCGTTACCGCGGTGGGCTGTCCGGAATCCGTACCGACGACCTCGCCGCGCTACCTATCCGGGAGTTGGTGCGTCGCCTCCCGGCACTGGATCCGGCGCAGATCGACGACGTCTACTTCGGCAACACCAACGGGGCCGGCGAGGAGAACCGCAACGTCGCCCGGATGGCATCCCTGCTGGCCGGCCTGCCCACGACCGTTCCGGGTGTGACTCTCAACCGGCTGTGCGGATCCGGCGGTGAGGCGATGATCCAAGCCGCCCGGGCGATCGCGGTCGGCGAGCAGGACCTCGTCCTGGCCGGTGGCATGGAAGGAATGAGCCGGGCGCCGTACGTGATTCCGCGGCCCACCGAGGAACTGCCGCGCAACATGGAACTGCACCAGACGACGGTCGGCTGGCGGATGGTCAATCCGAAGATGCCGGACGAGTGGACCACGGCGCTGGGTCGATGCGCCGAAGCCGTCGCCCAGAGGTACGGGATCGGGCGCGAGGCCATGGATGCCTTCGCGGTTCGCAGCCACCACCTGGCGCACGAGGCGTGGGAGAAGGGCCTCAACGACGACTATGTGGTGGCTGTCGGGGATGTCGTTCGTGACGAGAACATTCGCCCGGACGCCTCGATGGAATCGCTGGCCAAGCTGAAGCCGGCCTTCTCCGCGGACGGCCCCTCGACAGCCGGCAACTCGTCTCCGATCAACGACGGCGCGATCGCGACCTTGGTCGGCTCCGCCCAGGTCGGCGCCAAGCTCGAACTCGAGTCGATCGGCCGGATTGTCGCCTCGGCGACGGTGGGGCGCGATCCGCAGGAGTTCTCCATCGCGCCGGTCTGGGCCATCGAGAAGCTGCTTGCGCGTAGCGGCAAGTCCGTCGGCGACATCGCCGTGTGGCAGATCAATGAGGCGTTCGCCGCGATGGTCCTGTCCGTGCTGCACGACCTGCCGGAGATCGATCCGGACAAGGTGAACGTGCACGGCGGTGCGATCGCGATGGGTCACCCCTTGGGCGCGTCGTTCCCGCGCACCATCATGGACGCCGTCCGCGAACTGGGTCGCCGAGGCGGTGGTCTGGCGGTGGCCGCGGCCTGCATCGGCGTCGGCCAGGGCACCGCCGTACTCCTCGAGGTCTGAGTCCCGTCAGTCCCGTCCAAACCCAGTTGATCATCGGCAAAGGGTAGATTTCTTAGAGAGGGAAAGCCCATTTTGCCGATGATCAATTCGGCAAGGCCGGTCAGACGCGCGGTGGAGGAACCCAGCCCCGGCTCAGAAGCGCCTGCCTTACCCGCTGGATCATGACTTGGGGTCGGCGAAGATGCTCGCGACCGAACCGGATGACGAGCCAGCCTTGCGCGGCCATCCGGGAGTAGCGCTCGACATCCCGATCGAACTGATCTCCAGCACCGTGTTGGCGACCCTCGTACTCGACGACGATCCGCCATTCGTCATAGCCCAGATCTGCGTGGGCAACAACCCGGCCGGATGAGTCACATATCGCCAGTTGTGGCGAAGCAGGCGGAAGATCTTGGCTGTTGAGCCAGTACCGCAGCACACTTTCGGGAGCGGACTGGGCGCGTGGATCGAGTCGACCGAGACAGTCACGTGCCCGGGCCACGCCACGACGACCGAAGGCCGCCGCGACCCGTAGTACGAGTGCGGCTTCGTCTGTCAGGCCGAGCCGAAGGACGGCGTCTCCGACGGCAACCTGCTCAGGCGGCGTGAGGAACTCGGCGAGGTCGACGTACAGGCGAGCACCGGACGTGACGCGGATTCCGTCCACCTCGTCAATGTCCTCTGGTAGCAAAGCGCGACCGTGCACTACCAGTTCTCGACGCTGCGGCAGCACGGTGCGCGGAGACAAGATGACGTGAATCGCCGGGCAGTTTCGGCTTGGTACACCAAGCAGCGCAGCTGCCGTCCAATGGCTGAACGCTGCATCGGAAGGAAGCACGCAGCTCAGTGCACGGCAGCACCGATCCAACCGTCGCGGCATCGAATCCACCAGATAGAGACCATGCGAGATGCGAGTCCTCGGCGGCTCACCCGAGCGTGGACGACCCACGCGCCGGGGCGGTGCCGGAACGCTGCGCGTCGGCTTTCCGATGAGGCTTAGCTGCTGAGTTCGGTTGCTCGCCATCTGCCGAGGGTGTCGCGCCTGCCGCCGGGGGCCGCCACACCTCGACACTTTGTGGATCCTCGACCGGGCTGTGGATGGCCAGTCAGAGCTGATCATCGGCAAACAGGCGATTCATCGCAGAAGTATGCCAACTTTGCCGATGATCAACCGGTGGATAGAGCTCAGGTTTGGTTTTGCAGCCAGCTGCGGCCGGCGTCGGTCAGTACGCGGTAATCGCCATCGGTGTCCAGCAAGGACGGGTCCTGGCGGTGCAGGGCGGCCACTCGCTCGGGGCGCAGGCCCAATTGCCGCGCGAGGTGGTGTGCTTCGAGCTTGTGCATTCGACCGTCCGGCGTCGCGGCGAAACGCGCCAGATAGTCCCGCTCGTCACCTTGCTGCGATCCGGCCTCGGCGCCCTGCCAGGTCCGCTTCGGATGCCGTCGGAGATATTCCTGTTCCAGTTCGAGCATCCGCTCGGTGTGCGTCTTGTACTGCTCGGCTGTGCCGTGCAGGAACACCCAGTTGCGGGTCTCGTGTGCATGCGTGCCCTCGCGCTCCAGATCATCGTCGGACAATTCCGAGGCGGGTACGCCCTTGCCCGGCGAAGTGCCTGCCGCGCCCCCCTGGCCGTCACCTGTCGTGCTGGTCGTCATCGTGTCTCCTCGGCATCGTCTCTCGGCAGCATGGTCTCTCGTCGCACCGTCTCTGGTCAGCTCGCGGACCCGGGAATGTCACCCAGGTTGTAGACGCGCTGTGCATTGCCGCCGAGTACACCGGCCAGCACCTCGTCGGGCAACCCGAGCTTGGCCACCGCTTCGATGTTCCTGGATATCCCTGGCATGGAAGGCCAGTCGGTGGCGAAGATCCATTTCCTGGCCAGTCGAGCCAGGTCAAACTTCGCGTAGTAATCGGGCAATCGGCGCGGTGGCAGACCGGCCAACTCGATCCACACGTTCGGATAGGTCAGCGCAAGAAAGCCGGCGGCGTCGTACCACCAACCTCGGCCCCCATGCGCCAACACCAGCGTCAGGTCGGGGAAGTCTCGCAACAGGTCATCCACATACACCGGATCGCCGTACTTGTTCTCCGCACCTGGGAAATTCGATGTTCCACAGTGGATGATCAGCGGGATGCCTCGCGCCTCGCAGACCGAGTACGCGGGATAGAGCGACTTGTCGTCCACCGACAACCCGATGTGCACCGGATGCACCTTGAGCGCGATCGCCCCCAACGCCAGCTGACGCTCCAGCTCGGCGACCACCGGGTAGTGCAGGTGCGGATTCAGATTGGCCACCAAGCGGAAGCGCTCAGGTGCGTACTCGAGCACCGGCAGCATGTCCTCGACGGTCTGCATGCCGGTAACCCTGGGGCTGTACTCGGCGAACAGGAACGACATGTCCACGCCCTGGGATGCGAACAATTCGCTGATCCCGGACGGCCGAACCCTGCCCTCGGAGTCCATGAGCGCATCCCAGTCGGCCGCCGGATCACTGTTTTGCACCCACAGGTCAAACGACATCTTCAGGCTCGAACGCCGGGCCAGATGCACGTGCGCGTCGATGACGGGCACGTCCCCGTACGACGGGATCGTGTACAGCGCGACCACTACTCCTTGGACTGGTCGGCGGGCAGATTTGCGACCATCTCGGTGTCCTGGCCGACCGGGCCTAGCAGGTTGGCCCCGCCCGGTGTGCCGAGCGGCGCCTCCCGACCGGGCAGCGGCTCGGCGAAGAAACGTTCGTTGTCGGCGATGTACTCCTCGTACTCGGATGGGACCCTGCGGTCCACCGAGATCGCCTCGACCGGGCAGACCGGTTCGCAGGCGCCGCAGTCGATGCACTCGCGCGGATGGATGTAGAGCTTGCGGGCGCCCTCGTAGATGCAGTCGACGGGGCATTCCTCCATGCAGGACTTGTCCATCACGTCGATGCACGGCTCGGCGATGACGTAGGGCATCTGGCTCCCTCTTGGTCGGCTGCGGTGCGGTGTCAGGCTGCGGGGACGGACGCGCCGACGACCGGTAGGTCGGTTGGCGCTGGTGCGGGGGTGGCTGCCGGGAGATCGCTGGAGTGACCGGGAAAGACCGACATCGAGGGGTTTATGTGGTGTGCGGCATTGCAGACAGCAGTGGCGATCTCGCCGAAGCCCACCGAGATCAGCCGGACCTTTCCGTCGTAGTCGGCGATGTCACCCGCCGCGTAGATCCCGGGCTGGGCGGTACGCATCGCGGAGTCGACCGGGATGTGCCGGTGATGCCGGATGTCCAACCCCCATTCCAGCAGTGGTCCGAGATTCGCGGTGAACCCCAGGGCGGCGATGATGTTCTGGCACGGGATCCGGAGCAGTTTCTCCTGGCCGGTGATGGCGACATCGACTCCGTCGACGACGCCGTCCCCGAGGATCTCCCGGATCTGGGCGTTGACGAGGATCTGCACGCTGGTGGCCTGCACCAGGGACACGCTGTGTGCATGGGCGCGGAACTTGTCCCTCCGGTGGACCAGATGGACGCTGCGCGCCAGCGGCTCCAGGGCCAGCGCCCAGTCGAAGGCGGAGTCGCCGCCGCCGACGATCACCACGTCCTTGCCCGCGTAGGGCGCGAGTTCGGGTACGAAGTAGGCAAGGCCCTTGTTCTCGTACGCGGCGCCGTTGGGCAGCGGCCGCGGCGTGAACGTGCCGATCCCGCTGGAGACGATCACCGCTCTTGCCGAGATGGCCCGGCCGGAGCTCGCGGTGACCAGCAACGTGTCCGGTCCGTTCCCGTCGGGCGGGACGCGCTGGAGCGTGGCCGCCTGTTCGTCGAGGAGATAGGTCGGGTCGAACGGCGCCGCCTGAGCTACCAGGTTGGCCACCAGTTCGCGCCCCTTGATCGCCGGAAAGCCACCGACGTCGAAGAGCAGCTTCTCGGGGTACATCGCGGTGACCTGGCCACCCGCCTCAGGCAGTGAGTCGATCAGGGCCACCGACAGGCCGCGGAAGCCGGCGTAGTAGGCCCCGTACAGGCCCACCGGCCCGGCGCCGACGATCAGGATGTCGACGTCGACCGATCCATTCGGCGACGTCACGACGCGGCTCCCTCGAGGGTCGGGAGCGACGACTGCGCGACCTGCTCGGCCTCGTCGCGGAGCAGATAGCGCTTGAGCTTCCCGGTGGCGGTCTTGGGGATCTCGGAAACGACCACCACCTTACGGGGGCGCTTGAACGCCGCGAGTCCGCTGCGGCAGAAGGCATCCAGCTCGGCAGGATCAATCACCTGACCCGGGGCGGCGACCACGTAGGCCACTGGCTTCTCCAGGCCGTCGGTGTCGGCAACGCCCACGACCGCCACCTCGGCGACGCTGGGATGTTCGAGCAGCCGGCTTTCGACCTCGGTCGGTGAGACCCAGATGCCGCCAGCCTTGATCATGTCGTCGGATCGGCCCAGGCAGCGGTACGCACCGGTGTCCGGTTCCTTGACGTAGGTGTCCCCGGTGCGTAGCCAATCGCCTTGGAAGACCGCGCGAGTGGTGTCCGTACGACACCAGTACCCGGTCGCCAGCGACGGCCCGCGCAGGTACAGCGAGCCGGGTTCGCCGTCGGGGACCGGCACGCCGGTAGCCTCGTCGCGCAGGGCGATGTCGTAGCCGGGTACGGGGGTACCAGAGGTGCCCGGTACGACCGCGCCTGCCCGGTTGGACAGGAAGATGTGCAGTGCCTCGGTGGATCCGATGCCGTCCAGGATCTCTACCCCGAATCGGTCCCGGAACCGCCGGAACAGCTCCGCCGGCAACGCCTCACCGGCCGAGACGCCCTGCCGGACCGAGGCGAACGTGTCATCGGCGACGTCGGAGGCGAGCACCGCGGCGTAGAAGGTGGGTACGCCGAAGAACAGCGTCGGCCGGTCGGCGACCACCCGCGCCGCAATGCTGGCGGGAGTCGGCCGACCGGGCTCCAGCAACGTGGTGGCGCCGATGCCCAATGGGAAGAACGCCGAATTGCCGATGCCGTAGGCGAAGAACAGTTTGGCCACCGACAGGCAGCGGTCTTCCGCCGTCACCCCCAGAACGCCCTGGCCGTACAACTGCTCGACCAGCTTGATGTTCAGGTGTCGATGCATTGCGGCCTTCGGCTTGCCGGTGGTCCCGGACGTGTACAGCCATAGCGCGGGTGAGTCCGCCCAGGTCGGATACTCCGGTACGGTCTGGGCGGCGGCTCGGAAGTCAGCCCAGGACAGGACCTGCACCTCGGCTCGCGGCGAGTCGAAGCCTGCTCCGTCGCTGCCGCCGGCGAAGTCCACGACCACGTGCGTGATTTCCGGCGACTGCGAGACAGCCTCTGCCGCAGCAGCTTTGAGCTCTGCGGACAGCAGCAGGACCCGAGCACGGGAGTCGGTGAGCAGACCGCCCAGTTCGGCCCCGGTGAGCATCGTTGAGACCGGTACCGCCACCGCGCCGATCCGCATCGCGCCCAGGATGGCCGCCAGCATGGCCGGACTGTCCAGCATGAGCAGCATCACCCGCTCCTCCGGCCGCACGCCGAGGGCGGCCAAGGCGCCGGCCGTACGGGCCACCTCATGGGCCAGTTCGGCGTAGGTCAGGGACTCGGTCGCGCCGACCACCGCCGTACGCTCCCCGAGTCCCGCAGCAAGCTGGCGATCAACGAGATAACTGCTGGCGTTGAAGACCTCCGGCATGGACATGCCTCCACTCGTCGGACGTCAGGCCAGGTGAACGTACTCGTAATCGAAGGGCTGGCCGTTGATTCCCTGGTTGGGCGGAGCGATCCAGTTGGCGATCTTGCCGCGTTCGTAGACCGGTTGCATGAGCGACTGCACATGGGTCTTGTCCTCCGCAGTGGGCAGCCACTGGGCGGCGCGGCTGTCCCACTGCTCGTCGGTCATCACCTCACCGGACGGGCTGATCTTGGAGCCGGAGAACAGGCCGACGTGGCGGTTGAAGCCCACGTGCGGCAGGGTCAACCGGAAATCGAGACCCGCGTCCTCGAGCACCTTGTTCCACCGCCGGACCCCGCTCTGGCAGTCGGCGACGTACTCAGTGCGCAGGTCGTGGTTGAGCGCCAGCAGCTTGGGCACCTCCTCGGTGACCATCCGGCCGTCGACCATCGCCTCGATCTCGCTGGTGTCGTCCTTGAGCAGGTGATCGTCCTTGCGGCGGGTTTCCTGCCACCGGCCCTTGAGCCCGGCGGTGTAGTAGTTCGCCGCGTTCGTCGAGGTCTCGCTGCCGAACAAGTCCAGGGACACGCTGAAGTGGAAGTTCACGTACTTCTGGATCAGGTTGAGCGGGATACCGCCATGCGGCGCGATCTCCTCGGTCTCGTGCTCACGCATCAACTCGGTGGACCGCTTGACCACCCGGTCGATACCGGTGGTGCCCACGAACATGTGGTGGGCCTCCTCCTTGAGCATGAACTCACATGTGCGCGACAGCGGGTCGAAGGCGCTCTCTTTCAGCGTGCCGAGTTGGTACTTGCCGTCCCGGTCGGTGAAGTAGGTGAACATGAAGAATGACAACCAGTCCGGGGTCTCCTCGTTGAAGGCGCCCAGGATGCGCGGTGAGTCCTCGCTGCCGGAGTTGCGGATCAGCAGGGCATCGGCCTCATCGCGGCCCTCCCGCCCGAAATAGGCGTGCAACAGGTAGACCATCGCCCAGAGGTGGCGACCCTCCTCGACGTTGACCTGGAAGAGGTTCCGCAGGTCGTACAGGCTTGGTGCGGTCAGGCCCAGCCGACGTTGCTGCTCGACCGAAGCTGGCTCGGTGTCGCCCTGGATGACGATCAGGCGCTGCAGGTCGGCGCGGTACTCACCAGGCACCTGCTGCCAGACGTCCTGGCCCTTTGCGTCGCCAAAGGCGATCTTGCGCTCCTCGTCGCGTTCGGCCAGGAACACGCCCCATCGGTATTCGGGCAGGGCGACGTGGTCGAAGTGCGCCCAACCCTCCCGGCCGACCGCGACCGCCGTACGCAGGTAGACGTCGTTGGTGTCCAGGGTGGGGCCCATCTCGGCCCACCAGTTGAGGAAGGCGGGTTGCCAGGCCTCGAGAGCACGTTGCAACCGGCGATCCCCGGCCAGGTCGACGTTGTTCGGGATCCGCTCGGTATAGTCGATGGACTGACTCATGTTCAGACTCGCTTCCGGTCGAAAGTGGCCCGCTGACCGGTCCCGTAGCGCCGGAGCGCTCCCTCCGGGCCGGCTGCGTTGGGGCGGATGAAGATCCAGTTCTGCCAGGCGGTGAGTCGGCCGAAGATCTTGGACTCGACGGTCTCCGGGCCGACGAAGCGGTGGTTGGCTTCCATGCCGGTCAGCGCATCCGGACTGAACGACGAGCGCTCCTCGGTGGCGATCCGGATCTCCTCGTCCCAGTCGATGTCGTCGAGGGAGAAGGTCAGCAGGCCCAACTCATCGGCCTGCTCGGCCACCAGCCGAGCGCCGATCTCCTTACGCAGCCGGTCGAGCTGGTCCGGGTCCCCGTAGAAGCGGGATTCCAGCCGAGCCAGCCCGTTGCTCATCGGGAAGGCACCGAAGTTGGACTCGGTCACCACGATCTGGGCGGGTTCACCTTCCTCGCTGAGTGCGCCGTCCTCCATCAGCCCGTCGAGCATGTACTGCCGGTCGCAGGCCAGCGCCAGTTCGAGGAGTGGCCCGGCGAAGCAGCTACCCGGCTCAATCACGGCGATCAGGCTGCGGCTGGTCACATCCAGGCGCTTGAGAACGCGCTTGTAGAAGTGCCGAATCTCGTTCACGAACCAGTCGCTTCCGCTGTGCTCGGCGATCACCCGCTCGAAGGCGAGGACTCCGGACGGGTCACCCTTGGTCTTGATCACCCAGGTGCCGAGTTCCAGTTCGTTGGTCCGCAGGTGCAGGATCAGGTCGTCCAGTTCCCGGCTCATGGCCAGTGGCCAGAAGTCAGCGCCGAGCGCGTAGATGCGGTCGAGGTTCTCCGGTACGGCACCGCGCGGGCCGAAGACGGTGATCGTCGCGAGCTTTTTGTCCCGGTCGAAATCGGCCCGGACATGCCGATAGGTGATCTCGGTGTCGGTGATCGTCGGCTCCAGCGGGGTCAGGGCGACCGCGGCGCCGCCGCCCAACCGCTGAGAGTCATTGGCAGCCTTGCCGGCCGCTGCGGAGATCGACTCGGCCCAATCCTTTTTGGGGGCCACGGCATCTACCAGCCGCCAGGCCACCGCCGTCTTGCCGCGGATGCCCTCGGACTTGGTGGCGAAGACATCTGCCAGGTCCTTGCGTACGCCGCGCTTGTCGACCACCCGGGTCAGGCCGCCGGTGCCCGGCAGGACGCCGAGCAGCGGCAGCTCGGGCAGTGAGACGGCCGAGGAGTTGTCGTCGATCAACAGGATCTGGTCACAGGCGAGCGCCAGCTCGTAGCCGCCGCCGGCGGCTGCCCCGGTGACCGCGGCGAGATAGGTCTGGCCGGAGTTCGCGGTGGCGTCCTCCATGCCGTTACGGGTCTCGTTGGTGAACTTGCAGAAGTTCACCTTCCACGGGTGACTGGACTGGGCCAGCATCCGGATGTTCGCCCCGGCGCAGAACGATTTCTCCTTACCGCTGGTGACAACCACCGTCTTGACCTCCGGATGCTCGAAGCGCAGCCGGTTCGTGGCGTCGTAGAGCTCGATGTCCACCCCGAGGTCGTATGAGTTGAGCTTGAGTTCGTACCCCGGGACGATTCCGCCCTGCTCATCGACGTCGAGGGTGAGGGTGGCGATCTCCCGGTCGACGGAGAGCTTCCAGTGCTTGTAGTCCTTCGGCCGCGTCCGAAAGCTCACGGTCGGTACGTCGCTCACGACGGACACAGGTTCGGCATCGGTCTCGGTGACTGGCACGCCGACACTGGTCATGGTTGCTCCTTACGATGCAGGAGCCTCAATTGTCTACAGAATGGTGGCGCCACGTCAAGAGCTTGTCGTACATTAGTCCGTGATCATGGCGTCAGGAGATGCGCCTGCGAGGCACGCCCGCTCTGCTGTGTCACGATCGCTGCGGAGGTTCTTGGTCACATGACGCACCAGATGGCCGGCGCCGACCTGTCGTCCACGCGTCCGGGTCGGCCCAGTCCGCCAGGCGTGGCTGCACGACGGCACGAGTTCGGTACGGCCAGCGCCTCCTCCTACCTGCTGACCGTGCTCGGTGAGTTCGTCCTGCCGCGCCAACAGCCCGTCTGGACCGCAGCGCTGACGGACACCCTGGAACTGCTCGGCATCGAGCACCGGGCCGCGCGGCAGGCGCTTGCCCGGACCGGTGCCGACGGGTTGATCGCCTCCAGGAAAGTCGGCCGCCGGGCCCAGTGGAATCTCACGCCGATTGGACGGCGGCTGCTCAGCAACGGTGCCGAGCGGATCTACAATTTCGCCACCGAAACCCTGGAATGGGACGGCGAGTGGCTCGTCCTGCTGGTCAGCGTCCCGGAGACCGAACGCGGATTGCGCCGTCGCGCCCGTACCCGATTGGCCTGGGCCGGCTTCGGGTCCCCGGCACCCGGCGTCTGGGTTACCCCGCGCCCGGTGCTGGCCGACGAGGCCCGCGAAGTGCTGGCCGATCTCGGGCTCAACCGGTCGGTCTTCTCTTTTGTCGGAGAACACGCCGGAATCGGCCACGAGCCCGACCTGGTCGACCGCGCGTGGGATCTCCCCGGAATAGCGGCGCGGTACGACCGGTTCCTGGCCACGTTCGCTGATATCGAACCCGCCGACGACACCGAGGCGCTGCTCTTCCAGATCCACCTGGTTCATGAGTGGCGGCGGTTCCCGTTTCTTGACCCGCAGTTGCCGACGGACCTGTTGCCGGAGAAGTGGGTCGGCCGAAGCGCGCGGCTGCTCTTCCACGACCGGCACGACGGCTGGCGAGCAGGCGCCGAGGCGCAATGGCGCAGAGTCTCCCGGAGCTGATCCGGTCCAGGGTCGGTATGCACGCTTGGCTGAAGTTCGACGAAAGCCTTGACGCGCGCACAAAAATCGTCGATAGTTCTCCCCGCTGCGAAACCGGATACGCGGCTGAGAAGGGCACCTG
>JALZDV010000207.1 GCA_030862345.1 Actinomycetota bacterium
TCCATCTCGACGGCAATGGCTGAGGCGACGTCCTCCATCGGCGGCTCCGCAACCTCGACGGCCGCGGTCACCGGCGCTTCGCTTTGGGCGCTCGCGACGTCGGCCAGAGGTGCCTCAGTCCCGCCGACGATGATGATCGAGGAGTCCTGGCGCTTGGTGCGGCCGCGGCTGCCTCGGTGACGGGCTCTCCGATGTCCGCGCCCATCCCCCGGAGGAATCGGCTGTGGGTTGAGCGACACTTCCGCTCCCGACTCTGCGATAGGTGACGGCGGGTGCAGGTCGATTCCCGGCGGGATGGGCTGGGGATTGAGTGGCACCTCCGAGCCGACTGGCACTTCTGCTGGGTCGTGATCCGCCGACGGTAATTGCGCGGCGTCGAAGGACCGGGTCAAGGCCGACCGAGGTGTGCGGAGCCGACTCCGACACCGGCTCGAACCCGCCATCCGGCGCGCCGACATCGGCGCCATCCGGGACAAAGCCGACAGAGGCATCAGGCGGCCACGTCGGGAGTCACTGGCCCAACCAGATCGGAACTCAGGTGCCCGATGTGCAGTTCCCGTACGACGGGCGGCTCGGCAAGGTCGTCGAAGACGTGATCCAGGCGCGGGCGGTAGGCCTGCCAGGCACGCTCGGACGCCCAGACATCGATGGTGCGGAAGCCGTCTGGGTCGGTCCCGCCGCGTGCAGGATCAGCCCGGGTACGGAGTCCTCGAGACCCACTTCGCGGATGAGGTGGTAGTCCTGCCAGCTCGCGGCGATGTCGTAGACAACGGCCAAAAGCCGTCTCGCCGGGGTCGCTGGATTCCATGGGTGCACACTGCTGGTAGGTGGTTAGAGCCGGTATAGCTGCCTCGCCGGGGGAAGATGGCCCGGGCTCGAGTACCGGATCCTGGGCACAGGGCGGCGGCCTTGACGAGACTGTGCGGGAATGCGGTTTAGGCCCGGTATAGCTGCGGCGGACCCCTGACCGAGGCCGGCGGCAATCCGCGCGCGGACGGGCCAGCGAAAGAGCGGCATGTGGTTACGTTCAGGTATCGGTGGAAGGAATTCGGCCCGGTCAGACGCTGCACGTCCCGTGCCCCAGGACGGATTGCCTCGGGCGGTCCTGGCCGGCTGCTTCACCCTGATGGCCGCGATGGGGCTGCTGGCCTCGTCGTACGGACCACTGCTTCCCGGAATCCAGGATCGGTTCTCGGTGAGTTCGTTCGAGACGGGCCTTCTCGTCTCGACCCTGCCGGCCGGCTCGATCGTCGCGATCGTCTCCTCCGCCTGGGCGCAGCATCGGGTCTCGACCCGGTTGTTGCTGCTGACCTCCTGCGGGTTCCTTGTGCTGGGTCTGGTCGGCCTCTCGCTGGCGCCACAGTGGGGGCTGTTGCTCGCCGCTGGGGTGGCCATCGGACTCGGGTACGGCGGTGCCACCACGCTGGCCAACGGGGTGATTGCCGCTGCTTTCGCGACCCGGCGCTCGACATTTCTGCTAAACCTGCAGAACGGCATCTTCGGGCTTGGCGCGGTACTCGGACCGGTCTGCGTCGCGGCCCTGCCAGATGACTCGGGACGGTTGGCCTGGCTCTGTTACGCCGCGCTGGTCATCCTGGCGGCCGTGCTGTTCGCTGCGCTGCCATTGAGTTCGCCGGCCAGCCCGGACCGGGTCACTTCCGCCGTCTCTCCGAAGAGAGTGCGGTCTGCACGACTCGTCGGGTTCTGTCTGCTGTTCGCCTGCTTTGTAGCCGCGGAGATCAGCACCGCCGCCTGGGCGACCACGCATCTCGACGTGGTCGGCGGCACAGCAACTGCGGTGGCGCTGGCGACCTCGCTCTTCTATCTGGGGCTGGCCGCCGGCCGGCTCGGCGCAGCCGTGCTCGGACTTCGGGTCGGCCCCGGTCCGCTGCTGATGGGCACCACGATCCTGGCCACGTTCATGTTGACCTTGACCTATCTGGCTCCGCTGGGCGGACTCGCCTACGTCCTGGCCGGGATGGCGATCGGGCCGGTGTTCCCGACCGGGCTCGCCTGGGTGAGTGCCGATCAGCCGCAGGCGCGCCATCCCATTGCCACCGTGCTGGTGGCCGGCAACCTCGGGGGCATCCTCCTTCCGCCCGTGGTGGGTGCAGTGATCAGCACGGTAGGCGCCCAGGCAGCGCCGATGCCGATCGCGGTGACCTGTGCCGCTGGCGCAGTTGTCGCACTTCTGCTGGTCCGACGCCGCGGCGACCCCGCCGCAAAGGCTCACGCCGGGTCGCTGGGCTCCGCTTCGACGATGACGTAGCCCAAGGTGAAGCTGTGACCGCCGTCCTCGGAACGGTCGATGCTTGCCGTACCGGAGATCCCGGCCATCCCGTCGGTCCCCGACGAGGCCATCACGACGACCTCGGACTCGACGCCGTCCGCCGCCATGAAGGCGTTGTGCCGCAGGATGAAGCTGCCGCTGCGACCGGCCATTAAACCTTCGACGCGCTCGTAGCCGGTATAGGCCGCGGAATCCTGACCGGCGTAAGCCATCACCATTTCGCCACGGCTGGTGCCCTCGAGGTCGCCGACGAAGGTCTTGACGAACGTTGTCCGTACGATCCGTGCCGCGTCGGTGCTCAGGACCTCCTGCTCGTCCCAGCGGTCGAAGGTGAACGTCGCGGTGATCTGAGTGGTCATGCGGACCTGTCTACCCGGCCGGTCGAGGCCCACGATTGAATAATGACGACAGCAGACTCAGGCGGATCATGATCGCCTCCGGACGCAGACTGGCGGTGCACCCGGTTCCCGTTGCTGGAAGCCGGATGCACCGCCGAATCAGGGCTGGTGCGTTGGCGCGAACTACTACGGCCGCTGCATCACGACGGCCGCTGCATCCCAAAGGCGTAGCTCCCGGCGCCGGAGTAGGAGTAGACCCGCCAGTAGTAGTGACCAGCGGTGCCGGTGTAGGTGATGTTCTCGTCCGGCCCGGTGCTCTGG
>JALZDV010000457.1 GCA_030862345.1 Actinomycetota bacterium
TGCCTGACCAACCGCACTGGTGCTGCCCGGCTCCCCGACGGCACCCAGCTCAGCCCCTCCCTGGCCCGCATGTTGGCCTGCGACGCGGACCTGGTCCCGGTCACCATCGACCATGCCGGGAACCCGCTGGACGTCGGCCGCACCCGCCGGCTGTTCACCGGCACCCTGCGCACCGCCCTGGATGTCCGCGACCGAGGCTGCGCCTGGCCCGGCTGTGACCGGCCGATTAGTTGGACGCAGGCCCATCACATCACTTCCTGGCTCGACGGAGGCAAAACCTCCCTCGACAACGGGGTCCTGCTCTGCCTGTTCCACCACCACCAGATCGAACAAGGCGACTGGACCGTCACCATCCGAGCCGGCCGAGCCTGGTTCACCCCACCCACCTGGATCGACCCGACCCGAACACCCCGGATCAACCCCATGCACCACCCACCACCCACGCAGCCGATCCGATGCATTCCAGCCGAGACCTAAGTGCCGCCTTCCTGAGTGAGGGGACACGCCGAAAGAGCTTCGATCAGGTGACTTGCATGGATCGCCTGTCCGAGAGGCAGGAAGTCGCGGGTTTCCTCTCCTCTGATCCATCCTCGCGATGAATGGTCTCGGTGAAGGCGGGGGCCAAGTACTGCTCAGCATTCGCGCCAACCACGCCCCGCATGTTGTGACTGTGTTCGGGTACCAGGGGTGCCCCCGCTTGCGCGCACTTGAGTGTTGGGAAATGAAACGTCGAAACACCTAGTGGCACAGACAGGTCCGGGCCGATCATGAACGCCGTCCCCTACCACCCGTGACTTCTCAATAGATCGTTTCGCGAGGCAATGATCAGAGGAAAGATAACGGTCATCGGGTCGCACCGGCCCGCTTAGTCCAGCGGTCGCTCCATCGCGACCGCCTCGATCGAAACTCCGTCCGGCATTGTCAGGGTAAAACGCGTTGTCTCACGAAAGCCGAACGCACGGTACAGCGGCTCTCCGGGCAGCGTTGCCCCCAGCACGAGCTTCGAGAAACCTTCGGCACGCGCCGCTCGTTCACACGAGTCAAGGATGGCCCGGCCGAGCCCGCGTCGCGTCCAGTCACTGCGCACGAACATCGCCCGTACCCGCGCAGGGTCGGTAGCCGGATCAAGTAGCCGTTCGTCGTCACCTAGTTCGCCAGATCCCGTGTACAGCTTGTTGCGTCGACTCCAGCCGCCGCAGGCCACGATTTCGCGGCCAGCCTGCTGCACGAAATAGGTTCCGTCCTCAATGAGCCGCAGGTCCACGTGCGCGATATGGAGCGCGGCACTCGCAGTTTGCAATTCGCTGTAGAAATGCGGGAACAGCTCAAGCACCGACGCTCTCATGAGTTCGTTGATCGCCGGTACGTCCGAGGGCCGCGCCAGCCGCTGCGGCTGTAGAGGCGGTCGCATCTGACTCGGTGTAGCGGTCACGACGGTCAGCTCCGGGTCGACCGGCCATTCCAAGGCCCCGTCTGCTGGACTTTGCGCAGCGTGGCAAAGCGCTCAGCTGCGCGCAACGCCCAATCTTGAGGGCTGTCGCAGGGTGCCCGCGACCGAACCTCACAACCGGTATGAACCTCGACCGCTGTGACGCCCGGGTGCTTTCGTCGAGGTTCGCCGTGTCGTTGAAGCCGACCGTCGCATACCGCGACTTGAACTTGTCGGCGCTTTGGAAGAAGCAGACGACCTTGCCGTCCATGGCATACGCGGGCATCCCGTACCAGAGTTTCGGCGAGAGTACGGGCGCTTTGGCTTTGATGACTGCATGGAGTTGCTCAGCCATGGCGCGATCTGATTTGGGCATTTCGGCGATCTTCTCGAGCACGGCCCTTTCCTCGTCCGTCAGGCTCGCCAGATCGAGGAAGGTCGGCGGTCATGGCCGTTGACCCACTCCGGCGGCAAGTTCGGCGGCCAGGGCGTGCACTGCCTTGGCGCCAGCGGCCGGGTCAGCGGCGTCCAAGACTGCCCGGACGAACGCCGAACCGACGATGACGGCATCGGCATATCTGGCCACCTCGGCGGCCTGCGCTCCGGAGCTGACACCCAGACCGACGCCTACGGCGTGGTTGCTGACTTCGCGGACCCGAGCGACCAACGCGGGCGCCACGGAAGAAACGGCGCTGCGGGTGCCGGTGACGCCCATCGTGGACGCGGCGTAGACGAAGCCGCGGCAAGCGGCCGCGGTCATCGCCAGGCGCGAGTCGGTGGAGGATGGGGCGACGAGGAAGACCCTGTCGAGGTCGTTCTCCTCGGCCGCGGCGATCCATTCCGCCGCCTCGTCCGGAATCAGGTCAGGGGTGATGGCACCGGCTCCGCCAGCGGCGGCTAGATCGCGGGCGAAGCGATCGACGCCGTACCGCTCGATCGGGTTCCAGTACGACATCACCACCGCGACCGCCCCGGTTCCGGCGACGGCTTCCACGGCGTGGAGCACGTCGCGCATCCCGACTCCGGCGCGCACCGCCACGTCGACGGCCCGCTGGATCGTGGGTCCGTCCATCCCCGGATCGCTGTACGGGACGCCGATCTCGACGACATCGGCCCCGCCGGCCACCGTCGCGGCCATCGCCTCGATCGAGGCCTCGACGCTCGGATATCCGACGGGCAGATAACTGATCAGTGCCGCCCGGTCCTGCGCTCGCGAGGTCGCAAGCCGCGTGGCCAATGCGCTCACCCGCAGGTCACTGTTCCTCAGGTGCTCGAGCAGCCAGGTTGTGCTCCGCCTGGGTCTGCTCAGCCAGGTCGAAGAACTCCGAGGCGGTGGCAACGTCCTTGTCGCCCCGGCCGGAGAGGTTTACCAAGATCAGGGCAGACGGTCCGAGCGCACGACCCAAGACCACAGCGCCGGCGAGCGCGTGTGCCGACTCGATCGCCGGGATGATGCCCTCGGTACGGCAGAGCAGCTGAAATGCGTTCATCGCCTCGGCGTCGGTCACCGGTACATAGCGGGCCCGGCCGGTGTCATGCAGATAGGCATGCTCGGGGCCGACCCCGGGGTAGTCAAGACCCGCCGAGATCGAGTGGGACTCGAGCGTCTGGCCGTTCTCGTCCTGCAGCAGATAGGACCGGGCGCCGTGCAGAACGCCGGGCAGTCCGCTGGTCAAAGTGGCTGCGTGCCGGCCGGTGTGGAGCCCTTCCCCGCCGGCCTCCAGGCCGAGCAGCCGGACGCTTTCATCGCCGAGAAAGGCCGTGAAGATGCCGATCGCGTTCGAGCCACCGCCGACGCAAGCGGCCACCGCGTCCGGCAGGCGGCCGAACCGGTCGAGTACCTGGGCGCGGGCCTCGTCCCCGATGACTCGCTGCAGGTCCCGGACCATCGTGGGAAACGGGTGCGGGCCGGCAACGGTGCCGAAGACATAGTTCGTGGTCTCGACGTGGGTCACCCAGTCCCGGAAGGCCTCATTGATGGCGTCCTTGAGGGTCCGGGAACCGGCCGTCACCGGGATGACCTCGGCACCGAGCAGGCGCATTCGGGCCACGTTTAGTGCCTGCCGCCGGGTGTCCTCCTCGCCCATGTACACCGTGCAGCTCAGGCCCATCAGCGCCGCTGCGGTTGCCGTGGCCACCCCGTGCTGACCCGCTCCAGTCTCGGCGATCACCCGACTCTTGCCGATCCGCTTGGTCAGCAGCGCCTGGCCGAGGACATTGTTGATCTTGTGCGAGCCGGTGTGGTTGAGATCCTCCCGCTTGAGCAGGATCCGCGCTCCACCGGCATGTTCGCTCAGCCGCTTGGCCTCGGTGATCGGGGTCGGACGCCCGGAATAGTCGCGTTGCAGGCCGGAGAGCTCCGCGGAGAACCCGGGATCTGCCTTCGCGCTCGCATAGGCCTCGGCGAGTTCGTCCAGCGCCGCCACCAATGCCTCGGGGACATACCGGCCTCCATAGGCACCGAATCGTCCAGGGATCATCACGGTCGTCCCGGACGTAGGGTGCGCAGTCATACTGATCGGCTCGGCAGATTCGTCAGCGAGCCGGTCGCGGCGTCGCCGGATGCGCTCCGGCCGTGACGAGGTCGGCGACCGCCTGGCGGGGATTCCCGGAGCGGACGAGTCCCTCACCCACGAGTACTGCGTCCGCACCGGCGCAGGCGTAGGCGATCAGGTCGTGCGCCCCGCGTACGCCGGACTCGGCCACTTTGATGACCGACGAGGGCAACCCCGGCGCGACCCGGTCGAAGGTCCCGCGGTCGACCTCGAAGGTGCGCAGGTTGCGGGCGTTGATGCCGATGACGCTGGCTCCGGCGGCCAGGGCGCGGTCAGCCTCGTGTTCGTCGTGGATCTCGACCAGTGCGGTCATGCCGAGAGACTCGATCCGCTCGAGAAGACTGATCAGCGCCTCGTCCTCCAGCGCGGCGACGATGAGCAGGCACAGGTCCGCACCCCACGCCCGCGCCTCGTGCACCTGATACGGGCTGACGATGAAGTCCTTGCACAGCAACGGAATTGCCACCTGATCGCGGACCTCGCCGAGGTCCTCTAATGATCCGCCGAAGTGTCGCCGTTCGGTGAGCACACTCACCACGCGGGCACCGCCGGCTTCGTACTCACGGGCCAGCGCCGCTGGGTCCTCGATCTCGGCAAGCCGGCCCTTGGACGGGCTGCGGCGCTTGACCTCTGCGATGACCCCGACGCCCGGTGACTGCAGGGCTGCGCGGGCATCGAGCGGACCCGCCCGGCGCTCGGCTGCAGCCTTGATCTCGGCTAACGGTCGGCGTGCTTCACGGTCGGCGAGGTCGGCGAGGACGCCGCCCAGGATGTCGTCGAGCACTGTCACCTTGAGGACTTTTCCCTTCGCCGGCCCGGTCGGACAAACTGTAACTAGCCTCCGGTGACCGGCTGGTCGGGGGGCTCGGCCGCCTCGGCCGCCTCGGCCGCCCGAGGATCCGGCGATGTGGCGGTCGGGTCCTGCCCGCGTTCCAGTGCAGACCACATGGCGGCCTCGTCGTTGCCCACCGACGATGGCCCGCGGCGTTCGTAGCGAGCGCCCATGATCGGCCACCCCCGACTCCGGGCGAGCGCGAAGACGCCAACCGCAACCACGAGCGTCGCGCCCAGCAATGCAATGACGGCCGGAAGCATCGACACCTCACGGTTCGGCACATCGGAAACCCCCGGTTCGACATAGTCCTCAGCCCAATCGAGCGCGACCAGGAATCCCCTGTCGTCGAGGAAGAATCCGACCCTGGCCAGGGCAAGCAGGCCGGCCAGGACCAAGCCCACACCGACGATCAGCCGTCCGACGCGGCGGGAGGCGATCAGCGCCAGGCCTGCGGCGCCGGCGAGAATGCCGATCGGCACCAGACCGAGTAGCTGTGAACCGCTGAACTTCTCGCTGACCGGAGGAAGCGGAGGCTCCAGATCGAGGGAGAGAGTCAGCCAGGGGCGGCCGGAGGCGAGCAGCAGGATGGCGGCCGAGGCCAGACATCCTCCGACGGCCCACACCAGGCCTCGTCGCTGCGAGGAGGTCGCCGGTTCTTGCTGAGTCACGGCGCCTCACGCATGCTCTCGGCGCTGGCTATGGCCTGGAGCACTACCTGGGCCTTGTGCCGGGTCTCCGCCTCTTCGGAGGCCGGATCGCTGTCCGCGACGATCCCCGCTCCGGCCTGGACATAGGCAACACCGTCGCGCAACACCGCGGTACGGATCGCGATCGCGACGTCGATGTCGTCAGCGAAGTCGAGATAGCCGACCGCTCCGCCATAGATGCCTCGCCGTGCTGGTTCCAGCTCCTCGATGAGTTCCATGGCCCGAGGCTTGGGCGCACCGGACAGCGTCCCGGCCGGGAAGGCCGCCCGCAGCACGTCGAATGGCTCGCAATCGGCACGCAACGTGGCCGACACCGTGGACTCCAGGTGCATCACGTGGCTGTAGCGGGCCACGCTCATGAACTCCACGACCTCGACCGAGCCGGGCTGACAGATTCGACCCAGGTCATTTCGGGCGAGGTCGACGAGCATCAGATGCTCGGCGCGTTCCTTGGCGTCGGCCAGGAGCTCGGTGGACAGCCGCTGGTCCTCGTCGGGGTCGTCATGGCGCGGCCGGGTGCCCGCGATCGGCCGGATCACGGCGGTCCGATTCTTGACCGTCACCAGCGCCTCCGGTGACGAGCCGATGACGTCCACACCATCGTGGAAGCGGAGCAGGTACATGTACGGGCTGGGGTTGGTCGTGCGCATCACCCGGTAGATGTCCAAGGCGCTGGCCGAAGTCGCCACCTGGAACCGCTGGGAGAGCACGACCTGGAAGATGTCGCCGGCCCGGATGTGGTCCCGTGCCACTTCGACCGCTTTCGCGTAGTCACCCTCAGCGGTGCGCGAGGTGTAGTCCGGGACCCCGATCGCCAGCGTGTTGACCGGATGCTGCGCAGGTCTGGCCAGTTGCGCGGTCATGTCATCCAGCCGGGCGATGGCCTCGTCGTATGCGGCGGCCTGGTCGGGGCTGGAGGCGAAGACGTTGGCCACCAAGAGGACCGAACCCTGAACATGATCGAGCACCGCGAGGTCGGTGGCCAGCAGGAACGTCAGTTCCGGGAGTGCGAGTTCGTCGGGATTGATGGCGGGCAGCCGCTCGAGGCGGCGCACCGTGTCATACCCGAGGTAGCCGACCAGTCCACCGGTGAGCGGCGGCAGACCGGGATCTCGCGGTGAGCGGAGCGCGGAGACGATCACACCGAGGGCAGCCAGCGGATCGGTCGGCAGTTCGGCGAGCAACCGCTCGCCGATCCAATGTGTCCGACCATCGCGTTCGGTCAGGGTCGCCGGGCAGCGGACTCCGACGAAGGAATACCGCGACCAGGACCGGCCCGGTTCGGCGGACTCCAGCAGGAAGCTGCCTGGCCTGCCCGCGAGCCTACGGTAGAGCCCCACCGGAGTCTCGCCGTCCGCGAGCAGCCGTCGGATCACCGGCACGACCGGCTCGGTGCCGAGCCGGAGGATGGCATCCTCGCGGCTGGGCGCGGTCGAATCGGTCATGTCTGCCCGAGCGAGTCCGGTTGCGCCAGCTCGGCGTTCAGGGTCGTGACGAAGCAGGTCGGTGAGCCCGTGTGACACGCCGGACCAGTCTGCTCGACTCGAAGCAGGAGGGTGTCACCGTCACAGTCGAGCCGGACCTCGACCACCTTCTGCCGGTTCCCCGAGGCCGCGCCCTTCACCCAGTACTGGCCGCGGCTGCGGGACCAGTACGTGGCCTGTCCGGTGTGCAGCGTCCGGTTCAGCGCTTCGGCGTCCATCCAGGCGAGCATGAGAACCTCACCGGACTCGACGCTCTGGACGACCGCGGGAAGCAGTCCACGTTCGTCGGTTCGGAGCCGTTCGGCGATCGTCGGATCCAATGCGTGGGACACGGAGCCATTCTCGACCCCGTGCCGACGCGGTCAGGAAGCGGTGCCCGAAGCACTTCGCTTGGCGGCCAGGTAATCGGTGACCGGCCTGGACAAGGCCAACGGCAACGCCACCAGCGGAAGCACCGCGTACATGAGCGGCACCACGAAGAAGAAGGTGCCGTCCTCGCCGAAGTCCGGGAGTGAGCCGATCCGAATCATCCAATAGAGGACGAAGGCGAGTTGAACTCCGCAGGCCACGATCGTCAGGGTCCGGTTACCGCCACCGAGCAGCTGGACGCCGGCAAAGATGAGCAATCCGACCGACACCAGTTGGAGGATGCCGACGATCGTGAACTCGGTCTCGTACGAATCGGCCTCCGACACTCCGGCGGAGCTGGCGCTACCCGCGAGGCTGGCGAAGAAGAGAACGTAGAACGTCGAGAAGAGCACCACCGCAGCCTGGATGAACATCAGCACCGCAGACGCGGTAGCTCCGCCGGGACGGATCGGTCCGCGCTGCGTCGGATACCCATACGGCCCCGGATAACCCGGCGGAGGGGGTCCGTAGCCGGGCATGGGCTGGGGGTACCCAGGCGGCGGGACGGCGTAGCCCAGCGGCTGCGCGGCGCCAGGTCCGTACCCGTAGGCGGTCTGGGCGCCGGGACCGTAGCCAGGCTGCGCTGGATCAGCACCCTGCTGGCCATAGCCATAGCTCGTGGTCGGCAGGTCCTGGGCGGGATGCCCCTGGCTCGGCGGTCCGGAATAGGCCGAGGTGGCGTGCTCGGTGGCGGGGTCGGCGAAGGGATTGTTCGGAATCGAGTCCGGCGCTGCCGAGTGCGGCGCCCTGCTTCGGTTCTCGTCGGGCTGGGTCACTGACAGTCCTCTCCCGCCGCGGATAATCCCCGTCCCCGGCTGGGTGCGTGTGTTTTTCCGGATTCAGCTGGAGCTGATCTTCTGCGGAGCCTAGAGGCTGACGGTGTTTTGCCGCTGTTAGTCCACCGGTCAGGCTGCGGCGTCGCGACCGGCGGTTCGTCGCCAGGATGCATGCAGTGTCGCATATGGGCCGTCGGCATCGACCAGAGCGTCGTGGTGGCCCCGCTGGGCGATCCGGCCCAGATCAACGACGATCACCTCGTCGGCCCGTTCAGCGGTGGACAGCCGGTGCGCGATAGTGACCGTGGTCCGGCCGCTGGTCAGAGTGTCCAGAGCCGTGGACAGTCGCCGTTCGGTTGCCGGGTCCACCGCCGAGGTCGCCTCATCGAGGACCAATAAATCGGGGTCCGCGACGTAGGCACGTGCGATGGCGACGAGTTGCCGCTCCCCGACAGACAGCGACTCGCCGCGCTGTCCCACCCGGGTCGAGACTCCATGCGGCATGCCCGCCAGCCAGTCGCCGAGGCCTAGATCGACGAAGGCATCCTCGACCTGCGCATCGGTGCAGTCGGTCCGGCCGTAGCGCACATTGTCCGAGATCGTCGCATCAAAGAGGAATCCATCCTGCGGGACCATCACGACCCGCTCGCGTAGCGAAGCGAACCGGACGTCATCGAGCCGGATCCCGCCAACGCGGATCGTGCCGGCTTTCGGGTCCATCAGCCGAGTCAGCAGTTTCGCGATCGTCGTCTTGCCCGAGCCGGTCTCCCCGACTACCGCGACCCGGGCCCCGGGCTCGATGCCGAGGTGCACGTCGGTGAGCACCTCAGGGCCGTCGCCGTAGGCGAAGTGGACATGGTCGAAGTCCACCGACAAAGACCCCGCCGGAAGCTCCACGCCGTCGTCGCCCGGGTCGGCGACATCCGGATCGGTGTCGAGGATGTCCAGGACCCGACGGAAGCTGGCCAGCGCGTTCTGGGCCTCGTTGAGCACCTCACTGGCCGTCGCGAGTGGAGTGAGGAACAGGGTGACGAGGAAGAGGAAGGCAACAACCGTGCCGGCGCTCAGCTCGCCGGCGACCCCCAGCACGACGCCGAGCACCACGACGCCAGCAGTGGCCACCGCGGCAGCCAACTCGACGGCCGAGAAGAACCCGGCGACCAGCAGTTGTGCCTTGACCGCTGAGCGGTAGTGCGCGTCGATGGCCTTGTCGACCCGGATGGCCGTACGGTCACCGACCCCGTAGGCGCGAACCGTGACCGCGCCGACGACGGACTCGCTGACCGCGCCCAGCAATTCCCCCACCCGCTGCCGGACCAAGCCGTAGGCGTCGGAGAGTCGTCGTTGGAAGAACCGAACGGCCAGCGCGAGCGGGACGAAGCAGGCATAGACCAGCAGGGTCAGCTGCCAGGAGTAGACGACCATCACGACGGTCGCGACGGCGATCTGGCCGAGGCTGACGACGCCGAGAATTCCGCCCCACTGCATGAAGGTGGACATCTGGTCGACATCGCTGGTCACCCGCGAGACCAAGGTCCCCTTGCGCTGGGTCTGCTGGTGCAGCATCGAGAGGTTGTGCACGTGGCCGAAGGCGCGCACCCGCAGGGTCGCCAACGCCCCCTCGGTCGTCCGGAAGACCCGGTAGTTGAGGAAGTACGCCGCGATCCCCGTGACGAGGACCACGCCGAGGCAGACGAGCACCGCCGTACGGACGAAACCGGCGTCGGCGCCGCCCGGCGTGGTGAGTCCGCGGTCGATGGTCTGTTGGATCGCGATCGGTACGATGACTCGACCGCTGGTCGCGAGCAGGGCCAGACCCAGGGTGACCGGCAAACCACGCCGAAGTTCCGGGAGCATCCGCGCGCCCCGGACCAGGGTCTTGATGGCGCCGTCATTCCGGTGTTGCGCCGCGGTCGTCAGCAGCCCGGCCTCGGCGAGCTCGTCGCCCTCCTCCAGTGACATTGCCCTAGGCATGAGTCATCACTACCCCGTCATAGGCCTGTACCAGCGCGGCGTAGCCCGGCACGGTGCGCTCGAGATGTTCGTGGCTGCCCCGGGCCTTGATCTGGCCTCCGGCGACGAAAACGACTTCGTCGGCCAGGGTGATCGTCGCCTTGCGGTAGGCGATCACCGCCACCGTGGCTGGCCAGCCGGCCTGCCGAAGGCCGGCCAGGATGCGCGCTTCGACGGTCGGGTCCAGACTGCTCGTGGCGTCGTCCATGACCAGGAGACGCGGTCTTCGGACCAGCGCACGAGCAAGCGCGAGGCGCTGGCGTTGACCACCGGACAGCGTGGCACCGCGTTCGCCGATCTGGGTGTCCACGCCGTGGGGAAGGGCGGCGACGAATTCATCCGCAGCAGCCAACCGCAGTGCCTCCCAGACACTCTCGGAGCTGAAGTCACCTCCGAGAGTGATATTGCCTGCGACCGAGTCATCGAATAGAAAGGTTGTCTGGCTCACGAGCGCCGCATGCCGGGCGAGTTCCCCCTGCCGGAGCCCGCGGACGTCGATGTCATCGACCAGCACCGTGCCGCTGTCCGGGTCGACGAGGCGGACCAGCACATTGGCCAGGCTCGACTTGCCGGATCCGGTCGGTCCGACGATCGCGATCGAGCGACCGGCCGGTACGTCGAGGGTGATCCGTTCCAGGGTCGGGTCAGCTTCGCCCGCGTAGCGGAAGGTGACCTCCTCGGCGGCAAGGTGAGCGGGGGCATCGCCATCCGGCAGCAGCTGCGTGCCGTAGGGCGTCTCACCGGTCGCGGTCAATACGTCGGTGACTCTGTTGTTGCCTGCGACGGCGCGCGGCAACTCACCCAGCACCCAGCCCAAGGCGCGGATCGGCAGCGCCAGGACGGTGAACAGGTACGCGATGAAAACCAGGTCCTCGGTGGCGGTCTCACCGGCCGCGACCCTCCCGACGCCCAGGGTCAGCACGGCCAGGGTGGCCAGGGTCGGCAGCGATTCCATGATGGGATCGAAGAACCCGCGCACGCGCCCAACCGAGACCAGGCAGTCGCGCAGGACCGTGGTGCGTTCGGCGAAGCGATCGATCTCGTGCTGTTCGCGGCCGAGGGTCTTCACCACGAGTGCAGCATCGAAGCTCTCGTGCGCGATCTCGCTCACCTCGGCCCGCAGTTGCTGGGCCCGACTGATCCGGGGCGACATCACCTTCGAGTACGCGACGTTGACCACGAAGACCAGCGGAATGACAACTCCGCCGACGATCGCCAGGACTGGATCGGTCAGAAACAGCGCGACGATCGTGATGATCAGCATCATCAGGGCGCCGCAAGCGAAGGGCAGGGGGGCGACGAAGAACCAGGCGGCCTCAACGTCGCTGTTTGCATTGGACAGCAGTTGCCGGTCGGGTGCTGCTGGTGCCAGGACAACGGCAGCCTCAGGTACTGCCGGGTGACCTGGCGGCGATAGTCAGCCTGCAGGCGGTACTGCATGATCCCGGCGAACAAGCGTCTGCCGAGGATGCCGAGAATCTTCAGGACCGCGACGCCGACGATGGCCAGCGCCGAGATGGCCAGGGCCCCCGCCGCGATGCGTCCCTGCTCGAAGGCGGGCAGGATGACCCGGCCGGTGACGGCTCCCATGACATAGGCC
>JALZDV010000040.1 GCA_030862345.1 Actinomycetota bacterium
GCATCCAGCAGGACCAGGGCACCAAGGGCGCGAGCCCGGGCGACCGCGCGCTCCAGCACCGCGATCCCGGCGCTGCCGTGCCGCTCGAAGAACGCGCTCTGCGGTTTGAGTACGGCGAGTTGTCGGCCCAGCGCCTCGACGACGCGGGTCGCGAAGACGTCCAAGCCGCGCACGTCATCGGGCAAGCCCCATGCCTCGAGCAGGCCAGGATGCGGGTCCATCCCGACACAGAGCGGGCCACGTCGCCCGACCGCCTCCCGGAGTCGCCGACCGAACGGCTCCGCCCCCACCCCATGCTGGGCGGCTACCACCTCAGGCACCGATCTGGTGGACGTCGGTACGTCCGGCCACCCGATGCGCAAGACCGACAGCATCTCTCAACCGCGCAAAGCCCTTGTCGGCCAACAGTTGAGCCAGTTCACGGGCGATCCGTGCCGGCGCGCCCGGCTCTCCGAACAGCGCCGTACCCACCGAGATCGCGCTCGCCCCGGCCAGGACGAACTGAAGAGCCTCGGCCCCGTTCGTGATGCCGCCCATGCCCAGGATCGGAGTCGTGGGTAGCGCACGGTGGATCTGCCACACACATCGCAACGCCACCGGGCGGATCGCCGGACCGGACAGCCCACCGGTCTCGGCAGCCAGCACCGGCCGCAGGCTGTCGGTGTCGATGACCAGACCGAGCAGTGTGTTGATCGCGGAGAGACCGTCGGCGCCCGCCTCGACACAGGCCCGCGCCACCGAGACGATGTCTGTCACGTCGGGAGACAGCTTCGCGTAGACCGGCACTCCCGGGTCGGCCGCTCGGACGGCCGCCAGCACGGCGGATGCGGCCCCGGGATCGCAGGCGAAGACTTCCCCGCGGGACTCAACATTCGGGCAGGAGATGTTCACCTCGAGCGCGGCCAATCCGTGCGCCCCGCGCAGCCGAGTGGCGAGTTCGGCGTACTCCTCGACCGAGCCACCGGCGATGCTCACCATTGCCCGGGCACCGCGGGCTGCCAGCCACGGCAGGTCGGTGGTCAGGAAAGAATCGATGCCGGGGCCCTGCAGCCCGATGGAATTGAGCATCCCGCTGGGCGTCTCGGCCATTCTGGGCGTGGGCCGGCCTGATCTGGCGCGTAGCTGAACGGACTTGGTCACCACGGCGCCGAGCGCACTGAGATCCAGGAACGGGTCCAGTTCGCGTCCGGCCGCGGCACATCCGGATGCGGTGAGCACGGGGCTGGGAATGGATGTTTGCCCCAGTCTGGTGCGCATGTCCACCACGCCACCGTTGACCGACGCGGTCATCGGGCGGCTCGCATACCTGCCGCGCCGTACAGGTCCTCGGGAAGTCGACCGATGTCGTCGAAGCGAACCTGGGCCCCTTCGAAGACCGGCCCCTCCACGCACGAGCGCACGAAACGTGACGTCCCGTCCTTGCCGACCACGGGCAGCACGCAGGTCATGCAGACGCCGATGCCGCAGGCCATCGCCTCTTCGACCGCCACGTGGCACACCAGGCCGCGGTCCGCAGCTTGCGCGGAGACCGCACGCAGCATCGACATGGGGCCGCAGGCATAGACCGTCGAGGCGCCGGCCAGCAGCTCCGGCACCACGTCGGTGACCCGACCGGTACGCCCGGCCGTGCCGTCCTCGGTCGTCACCGCCAGCATCCGGGTCAACGTCGCCAACTCCTCGACGGCGCACAGCCGATCGGCACTACCGGCGCCGACCACCGCGGCCACTGCGTGTCCCAACGAGAGCAGACGTTGAGCCAGGCCGACGAACGGTGCGGCGCCGTATCCGCCGGCGACCAACAGCGCCGACCCTCCCGGCGGGGGCGGAGGAAAGGCCCGACCCAACGGGCCGATCAGATCCAGGATGTTGCCGGCTCGACGCTCGTAGATCCAACGCGTGCCCGGGCCGTGCGCTGCGACCACGATGCTGATGGTCTCGCCGCCGGCACCGCTCAACGCGAACGCCCTTCGCAGGAGCAACGCTGAGTCGTCTCCACCGACCCCCAGGGTGATGAACTGGCCAGGCTCGGCGGACGGGGCCACTCTCGGCGCATGCAGGGTGAACTCGCGATAGGCCCCCACCGCCCGTACGCCCAGGACCTCCGCAGCCACCTGTACCGGCCTGGGTCGCTGGTCGCCGGGCACCCGTGGCAGTGGGATCGACATCGACGTGGTCACCTGGCGATGCGACTCGGCGAGATCCACCGCCTGGGTGATCCCCCAGTCGCGGCTCAAGTCCGGCCACCAGTCTTTGGCTCCAGACCGCTCCGGCCACTCCGCTCCGCCCGAAGTGATGTGTGCAGTTCCTGTAGGGATCGCACCCCGATCGTCCCGTTGCGCACCGCCTCGATTCCCTGAACGGCGGCGGCGGCACCCTGGACCGTTGTGACGCAGGGGATGCCGGTGACAACTGCGGCAGTGCGGATCTCGTATCCGTCGATGCGGGATCCGCCGCCCCCTTGCGGGGTGTTGATGACGAGGTCGATGTCGCCGGCCAGGATCCGTTCGACGCAGTTGTCCGGGCCGTCGCTGAACTTGCCGAGCACCTCGCAGGAGACTCCGTTGCGCCGCAGCACCGCGGCTGTACCGGCAGTCGCCAGCACCGCGAAGCCGAGGTCGGCCAGGCGCTTGACCGGAAAGATGGCCGACCGCTTGTCGCGATTGGCCAGGCTGACGAATGCTCGGCCGCCGGTGGGTAGCGAGCCGTACGCCGCGGCCTGTGACTTCGCGAAGGCTCGTCCGAAGTCCTCGGCTATCCCCATCACCTCGCCGGTGGATTTCATCTCCGGTCCGAGGACCGTGTCGACCCCCAGTCCCTCGACCGTGCTGAACCGAGAGAAGGGCAGCACCGCCTCCTTGACCGAGATCGGCGCATCTATCGGCAGGTCCGAACCATCACCGGCCGGAAGCAGCCCGCCGAGACGCAGGGCAGCAATGCTGTCTCCCACGGAAATTCGGGCTGCGGCTTTGGCCAGCGGCACCGCCGTGGCCTTGGACACGAAGGGCACCGTACGGGAGGCCCGTGGGTTGGCCTCGAGCACGTAGAGCAGGTCGTCCTTGAGTGCGTACTGGACGTTCAGCAGGCCTCGTACCCCGACCCCCGCAGCGATCGCCTCGGTCGAGGCACGGATCCGGGCCAGCTCGGAGGAGCCCAACGTGATCGGCGGCAACGCGCACGACGAGTCACCCGAGTGGATCCCGGCCTCCTCGATGTGTTCCATGACTCCCCCGAGGAACAACTCCGTGCCGTCATAGAGCGCGTCGACGTCAATCTCGACCGCGTCCTCGAGGAATCGATCGACCAACACCGGATGGGCCGGGCTGACCTGGGTGGCCTTCTCGATGTAGGCCTCCAGGGCGGCGTCGTCGTAGACGATCTCCATCCCCCGGCCGCCAAGGACGTAGGACGGCCGCACGAGCACCGGGTAGCCCACGGTCTCAGCCACCGCACTTGCCTCCGCGTAGGACGTCGCCATCCCGTGCTTGGGTGCCGGCAGGCCGGCGGCGGCCAGAACCCTGGAGAAGGCGCCGCGCTCCTCGGCCAGGTGAATGGCCTCCGGTGCGGTTCCGAGCACCGGGATACCCGCATCCTTCAGCGCTTGGGCCAGACCGAGCGGGGTCTGCCCGCCGAGTGTGCAGATCACTCCGACCACCGGCCCCGCCGACATCTCTTCGGTCACCACCTCGAGCACGTGCTCGAAGGTCAGCGGCTCGACGTAGAGCCGGTCGGCGGTGTCGTAGTCCGTCGACACAGTCTCCGGGTTGCAGTTGATCATGACGGTTTCGTAGCCGGCCTCGCGCAAGGCTATGGCGGCATGGACGCAGGAGTAGTCGAACTCGATGCCCTGCCCGATCCGGTTGGGCCCCGATCCGAGGATCAGGACCGCAGGCCGGTCCCTGGGCGCGACCTCGGTCTCCTCGTCGTAGCTCGAGTAGTGGTAGGGCGTGCTCGCGGCGAACTCGGCAGCGCAGGTGTCCACGGTCTTGAAGACCGGTCGGATGCCGAGCCGGTGCCGCAGTACCCGCACGCCGGTCTCACCGGCAAGTTCTGGGCGCAGGGCCGCTATCTGTCGGTCGGAGCATCCGGCGCGCTTGGCCCGGCGCAACAACGGCTCGGTCAACGACGGTGCTGCCTCGATGTCGAACCGCAGGGCCACCAGAGCGGCTATCTGATCGAGAAACCATGGGTCGATTCCGGTCGCCTGGAAGACCTGCTGCACATCGGCACCTGCCCGCAGCGCGCGCTCGACATCGTAGATCCGCCCGTCGGTGGGTATTGCAACCTTCTCGAGCAGGCCGGAAACGCTGGCTTCCGCGGGATCCGGCACGGTCCAGAAGCCCGATTCGGCCGTCTCCATCGAGCGCAGCGCCTTCTGCAGTGCCTCGGTGAAGTTGCGGCCCACCGACATCGCCTCGCCGACCGACTTCATCGTCGTGGTCAGCCGTGGATCGGCGCCAGGGAACTTCTCGAAGGCGAACCGTGGGACCTTCACCACGACGTAGTCCAGCGTCGGTTCGAACGAGGCCGGGGTCTGTCCGGTTATGTCGTTGGGGATCTCGTCCAGGGTGTACCCGATCGCGAGCTTCGCGGCGATCTTCGCGATCGGGAACCCGGTCGCCTTGCTCGCCAACGCGCTGGACCGCGACACCCGCGGGTTCATCTCGATGACCACCAGCCGCCCGGTCTGCGGATGGATCGCGAACTGGATGTTGCAGCCACCGGTGTCCACTCCGACGGCTCGGAGCACCGCGATCCCGACATCGCGCAGGTTCTGGTACTCCCGATCGGTCAAGGTCATGGCCGGCGCCACGGTGATCGAGTCACCGGTGTGCACGCCCATCGGGTCGAGGTTCTCGATCGAGCAGACCACAACCACGTTGTCCTTGCGGTCGCGCATGAGTTCGAGTTCGAACTCCTTCCAGCCCAGCACATTCTCCTCGATCAGCACCTCGTGCACCGGACTCGCCTCGAGCCCGGCAGTGGCCATCCGGCGCAATTCCGTCTCGTCGCGCGCGATCCCGGAGCCGGCGCCACCCATCGTGTACGACGGCCGCACGACCACCGGATAACCCAGCCGGTCCACAGCACCGAGGATCTGCTGAACCGAGCCACAGACCTCGCCGTCCGGTGACTCGGCTCCGATCGAGGCGACGATGTCCTTGAAGACCTGGCGGTCCTCACCGCGTTGAATCGCGTCGATGTCTGCGCCGATCAGCTCCACGCCGTAGCGCTCCAGCACCCCGCGCTCATGCAGGCGGACAGCGACGTTCAGCGCGGTCTGGCCGCCGAGGGTGGCCAGCACCGCATCCGGGCGCTCCCGCTCGATCACCTGCTCGACGAACTCGTCGGTCAGCGGCTCGATGTAGGTGGCGTCGGCGAACTCCGGATCGGTCATGATCGTGGCCGGGTTCGAGTTGATCAGGCTGACCCGGATTCCCTCGGCGCGGAGCACACGACAGGCCTGCGTTCCGGAGTAGTCGAACTCGCAGGCCTGGCCGATCACGATCGGTCCGGACCCGATGACCAGGACGTGCTGAAGGTCCTCGCGCCTAGGCATGGGCGGGCCGGCGGCGACTGTGCATCGACTCGACGAAGCGGTCGAAGAGGTAGTCCGCGTCATGCGGCCCGGCTGCCGCTTCCGGGTGATACTGCACCGAGAACGCCGGTGCTTGCAGGCAGTTCAATCCCTCCGCGACGCCGTCGTTGAGGCACACATGGCTGATCTCGGCCGGGCCGTAAGGCGTGTGGAACGGCGGCGGTCGAACGGCGGCGCCGAACGGCTCACCCAGCCCCGCCCCGTTGGGCGCTTGGACGGCGAACCCGTGATTGTGTGCGGTCACCTCTACC
>JALZDV010000042.1 GCA_030862345.1 Actinomycetota bacterium
GGCTCGTACACCTTCGGCGGTCTCAGCAACGGTGTCGCCTACCAGTTCGAAGTGGTCGCGACCAACGCGGTCGGGAATGGACCGGCGGGCTCCAGCACGGCCACACCGAACGTGCCGGCTGGATACCAGCGCCTGGATGCGCGAGTCTCCTGCCCCGGCTTCACCGTCACGAACCCGAACGCCTTCCCGGTGAGCTACGAGTGGGTGGCCGGGGGGGTTCAGGGCTTCGGGGTCGTCGAGGCCGGCCAGACAGAGCCGGTCGTGGGCGCCGATGCATCGAGTAGGCGGACGACATTGATCCTGAAGACCAGTGTTCGTCCGGTCGACGATCGGGTTACCGGGCGCTGCTAGAAGCCACGATCGCCCCGCGCGTCCGGCCCGGCTCCGGGCGTGACGGGGCCGACTTTGACCCGCGTGCGGGCATTGGGTAAAGTCGTACCTTGTGCCCGGGGTAACTCGGGCCATGTCCGTGTGCGGCTCGCTTCATTGTGAGCCGCGGAGGGATCCAAGCACAGCTATCACCGGGCTTGAATCGTCCCAGCCAGCGCGGCATGTCATCCACGAGAAGACCGAGTTCCTGTCCGCACGTGCCTGTCGAGTGTTTCGACACACCCGACCGCGTGGGTCGGACGGCCCCGCACGACCGAAGGCAGACCAGACCGCATCACCGAGTGAAGCAGGAGATCGCAGCACCCATGCCGACGATCAACCAGTTGGTCCGCAAGGGCCGCGAGGACAAGGTCAAGAAGACCAAGACTCCGGCACTGGAGGGCTCTCCCCAGCGCCGTGGGGTGTGCACGCGCGTCTATACGACCACGCCCAAGAAGCCGAATTCCGCGTTGCGCAAGGTGGCCCGGGTGCGGTTCGCCAGCGGCGTCGAGGTCACCGCCTACATCCCAGGCGTGGGCCACAACTTGCAAGAGCACTCGATCGTGCTCGTGCGCGGCGGCCGGGTGAAGGATCTGCCTGGTGTCCGTTACAAGATCATTCGCGGGTCATTGGACACCCAGGGTGTCCGTGGTCGCAAGCAGGCTCGCAGCCGGTACGGCGCGAAGAAGGAGAAGAGCTGAGATGCCGCGTAAAGGACCCGCTCCCAAGCGCCCGCTCGTGGCGGACCCGGTGTACAGCTCACCGCTGGTCACCCAGCTGATCAACAAGGTGCTCGTCGATGGCAAGCGTTCAGTCGCCGAGAGCATCGTGTACGGCGCGCTGGAAGGCTGCCAGGCCAAGAGCGACGCCGACCCGGTGATCACCCTCAAGCGCGCGCTGGAGAACGTCAAGCCCGCAATCGAGGTCAAGAGCCGCCGCGTCGGCGGTGCCACCTATCAGGTGCCGGTCGAGGTCCGTCCCACCCGCAGCACCACCCTCGGCCTGCGCTGGATCATCCAGTACAGCCGGGCGCGCCGGGAGAAGACGATGACCGAGCGCCTCATGAACGAACTCCTCGACGCCAGCAACGGCCTCGGCGCAGCTGTAAAGCGGCGCGAGGACACCCACAAGATGGCAGATGCCAACAAGGCCTTCTCCCACTACCGCTGGTAGTCGAGCCCCCACTGCAATTACGACACAGGAAGCGAAGTAAGCACTCGTGGTAAAGAACAGCGACGTCCTGGCCAGAACCCGAAACATCGGGATCATGGCCCATATCGACGCGGGCAAAACCACGACGACGGAGCGGATCCTGTACTACACCGGCATCAACTACAAGATCGGTGAGGTCCACGACGGCGCGGCCACGATGGACTGGATGGAGCAGGAGCAAGAGCGCGGGATCACCATCACCTCGGCGGCGACCAAGACCGAGTGGAAGAGCCACACGATCAACATCATCGACACGCCCGGCCACGTCGACTTCACCGTCGAGGTGGAGCGCTCACTGCGCGTTCTCGACGGAGCTGTTGCGGTGTATGACGGCGTTGCCGGCGTGGAGCCGCAGACCGAGAACGTCTGGCGGCAGGCCGACAAGTACCACGTCCCACGGATGTGTTTCGTGAACAAGCTAGACCGCACCGGGGCCAACTACTTCCGCTGTATCGAGATGATGGTCGAGCGGCTCAACGCGACCCCGGCGGTCCTGCAGCTGCCGATCGGCAACGAGGCTGACTTCGTCGGCGTGGTCGACCTGGTCGAGATGCATGCCCTGACCTGGCGGGGTGAGACCGCGCTGGGCGCGGACTACGAGGTCGAACCGATCCCGGCTGACCTGGCTGAGGAAGCCGCCAACTGGCGGGTGAAGCTCCTGGAAACCGTCGCCGAGTTCGACGACACGCTGATGGAGTCCTATCTGGGCGGCGAGGACATCTCAGTCGACCAGCTGAAGAAGTCCATCCGCGCTGCCACGATTGCCAGCAAACTGAACCCGGTCGTGTGTGGCTCGGCGTTCAAGAACAAGGGCGTGCAGCCCATGCTCGACGCCGTCGTCGACTACCTGCCCAGCCCGCTGGACATCGAGTCGATCGTCGGCACCGCTCTGGACGGCGAGACCGAGGTTCTGCGGCACGCCGATGAGGACGAGCCGTTCGCCGCCCTGGCCTTCAAGATCCAGACCGACCAGCATCTGGGGAAGCTGACCTACATCCGGGTCTACTCCGGCAAGCTCACTGCAGGATCCGCCGTGCTCAACAGCACCAAGGACCGCAAGGAGCGGGTCGGGAAGATCTATCAGATGCACGCCAACAAGCGCGAGGAGCGGGCTGGCGTCGGTGCCGGCGAGATCGTCGCCGTCAACGGCATGAAGCAGACCACCACCGGCGACACCCTGTGCGACCCGAACTCCCCGGTGATCCTGGAGTCGATGACCTTCCCGGCCCCGGTCATCTCGGTGGCGATCGAGCCGAAGACCAAGGGCGACCAGGAGAAGCTGTCCATCGCCATCCAGAAGCTCGCCGAAGAGGACCCGACCTTCCAGGTCCAGCACGACGACGAGACCGGCCAGACCATCATCAAGGGGATGGGCGAACTGCACCTCGAGGTGCTGGTCGACCGGATGCGCCGCGAGTTCAAGGTCGAGGCCAACGTCGGCAAGCCCCAGGTGGCCTACCGCGAGACGATTCGTCGGGCGGTCGACAAGGTCGACTACACCCATAAGAAGCAGACCGGCGGGTCCGGCCAGTTCGCCAAGGTGCTCGTCAACATCGAGCCGCTGGCGGCTGATTCCGACGGCATCCAGCATCCGTATGAGTTCGAGAACAAGGTCAGCGGTGGCCGGATCCCGAAGGAGTACATCCCCTCCGTCGACCAGGGCGCCCAGGACGCGATGCAGTACGGCATCCTCGCCGGCTACCCACTGGTCAACATCAAGTTGACGCTCGTCGATGGCCAGTACCACGAGGTGGACTCCTCGGAGATGGCCTTCAAGGTCGCCGGCTCGATGGTGCTGAAAAAGGCCGTCCAGATGGCCAGCCCCGCACTACTGGAGCCCATGATGGCCGTCGAGGTCGTCACCCCCGAGGACTATATGGGCGATGTCATCGGTGACCTGAACTCCCGCCGTGGGCAGATCCAGACCATGGAGGAGCGGGGTGGTGCTCGGGTCGTCCGGGCCACCGTCCCGCTGTCAGAGATGTTCGGCTATGTGGGGGATCTGCGCAGCCGTACCCAGGGTCGAGCCAGTTACTCCATGGTCTTCGACTCGTATGCAGAGGTTCCCACCAACGTGGCCAAGGAAATCATCGCCAAGGTCAACGGCGAATAACCAACGTCGGTAACGCAACTACAGAACCAACCAAGGAGAGGACTACCACTGTGGCGAAGGCGAAGTTCGACCGGACGAAGCCGCACGTCAATGTCGGCACCATCGGGCACATCGACCACGGCAAGACCACCTTGACCGCGGCGATCACGAAGGTCCTGCATGACAAGTTCCCAGACCTGAACACGGCCGCGGCATTCGACTCGATCGATGCCGCTCCCGAGGAGAAGGCGCGGGGCATCACGATCAACATTGCCCACGTCGAATACCAGACCGAGAAGCGGCACTACGCGCACGTCGATGCTCCCGGGCACGCCGACTACATCAAGAACATGATCACCGGTGCGGCCCAGATGGACGGCGCGATCCTCGTGGTCGCCGCCACCGACGGTCCGATGCCGCAGACGCGGGAGCACGTGCTGCTCGCCCGTCAGGTCGGCGTTCCGTACATCGTGGTGGCCCTCAACAAGGCCGACATGGTCGACGACGAGGAGATCCTGGAGCTCGTCGAGCTCGAGGTACGGGAACTGCTGTCCACCCAGGAGTTCGACGGCGACAACGCCCCGGTCATCCGGGTCTCGGCGCTCAAGGCGCTCGAGGGCGATGCCGACTGGTCGGAGAAGGTTCTGGAGCTGATGAACGCGGTGGACGAGAACGTCCCGGAGCCGGTTCGCGAGACCGACAAGCCGTTCCTGATGCCGGTCGAGAACGTCATGACCATCACCGGTCGCGGCACAGTCGTCACCGGCCGGATCGAGCGCGGCCGGGTCAAGGTGCAGGAGGAAGTCGAGATCGTCGGCATTCGCCCCACGTCGAGCAAGACCACCGTCACCGGCGTCGAGATGTTCCGCAAGCTGCTCGACGACGGTCAGGCCGGTGACAACGTCGGGCTGTTGCTGCGTGGCACCAAGCGCGAGGACGTCGAGCGCGGCCAGGTCATCGTCAAGCCTGGCTCGATCACCCCACACACGAACTTCTCGGCCAACGTCTACATCCTCAGCAAGGACGAGGGCGGGCGCCACACGCCGTTCTTCAACAACTACCGCCCGCAGTTCTACTTCCGCACCACCGACGTGACCGGTGTGGTGACCCTCCCAGAGGGCACCGAGATGGTCATGCCGGGCGACACCACCGAGATGGACGTCGAGCTGATCCAGCCGATCGCCATGGAGGAGGGCCTGCGCTTCGCCATCCGCGAGGGTGGTCGGACCGTCGGCGCCGGCCGGGTAGTCAAGATCGCCAAGTAGTGACACCTCCGTACGGGGCGCGCACACCCCGCGCCCCGGACGGAGATCCGCACAGGACCAGTAACTCATCAACCAGAAATTCAAGCGGCAGGAGCAGAGGACACCGATGGCGGGAAACAAGATCCGCATCAGGCTCAAGGCCTATGACCACGAGGCGATCGACGCGTCAGCGCGGCGCATCGTCGACACCGTCACCAAGACCGGTGCACGCGTGGTCGGTCCGGTGCCGCTGCCGACGGAGAAGAACGTGTATTGCGTCATCCGGAGCCCGCACAAGTACAAGGATTCGCGCGAGCACTTCGAGATGCGCACCCACAAGCGCCTCATCGACATCATCGACCCGACGCCGAAGACCG
>JALZDV010000115.1 GCA_030862345.1 Actinomycetota bacterium
ACGCGCCGTGGGTAGAGCCGCAGGACATCCACGACTGGCGCACGTGCCTTGGTGTCGGCCTCTTCGACCTCGCGGAACAGCGGGCTCTCGGCGATGCTCATCCGGATCCACAGTCCGACCAGCACCAGGACGCCGCTGAGCAGGAACGGCACCCGCCAGCCCCAGGACAGGAACGCCTCCTCGGAGGTGATCGCCCCCATCAACGACAGCACGCCGTTGGCCAGCAGCAGGCCGATCGGTACGCCGACCTGCGGCCAGCTCGCGTTGAGCCCACGGCGCTTGCGGTCGCCGGACTCCAGCGTCATCAGCACCGCGCCGCCCCACTCGCCGCCGAGGCCCAGGCCCTGGAGGAACCGCAACGCCACCAACAGGATCGGCGCCCAGACCCCGATCACGTCGTAGGTCGGCATGAGGCCGATCGCGAAGGTGGCAATGCCCGAGCAGCGGCAGTGCCGTAGATGAAGAAGTCGTACCACTCCAACGAGGTACCGATCAGACACGCCGTGATGATGCGGCGCAGTGAGGACACCGGAGGAGTGGGGCTGGTCGAGTCGGCAGGTGACATCGGGAGCTCCTGGAGTCGTGCCAAGCCTGATCTGCACCTAGTGACCGCACCAGCGTCCATGAACCGTGAAAAGCAAAAATCGCCGCCGGCAGCAGCACCCGGCGTGTCGTTCGAACACATGTTTGAATTTGGCGCCGCGCTGGGTTAGCGTTCGCCGAGCGACACCGGCAGCTTGGAGGCGCGAACGGTGGGCAAACAGACCGGTACAGCCAACGGCCCTACCCATAAAGACAACGGCAACGTGCAGACCTTTCCCGACCGGCCGGACGCCGGCGATGGACTGACGGTTCGCCAGCGCCGGGTCCTCGAGGTCATCCGCGACTCGATCGATCGCCGTGGTTATCCCCCGTCGGTACGGGAGATCGGCGAGGCGGTCGGGCTGTCCTCGGCCTCGTCGGTCGCCCACCAACTGAGCACCCTGCAACGAAAGGGCTATCTGCGCCGCGATCCCAACCGACCGCGGGCCCTGGACGTCCGTACGCCCGAGGAGACCGCGGACGACATCGCCTCGGGCACCTCGGGACCCTGGGCCGCAGCGAACGCCGGTACGGGCGGGACCGCAGTGTCCCAGGACGAGCAGCTGCCCCAGCCCTCCTACGTTCCGGTCGTCGGCCGGATCGCGGCCGGCGGTCCGATCCTGGCCGAGCAGGCCATCGAGGACGTCTTTCCGCTCCCTCGCGAGATCGTGGGTGACGGCACGCTCTTCCTCCTCCGCGTCATCGGTGACTCCATGATCGAGGCAGCGATCTGCGACGGTGACTGGGTGGTGGTTCGCCAGCAACCCACCGCCGAATCCGGCGAGATCGTGGCGGCGATGATCGACGGCGAGGCGACGGTGAAGACGTTCAAGCGCCGCGGGAGCCGCGTCTGGCTGCTGCCGCACAATGCCGCATACGAGCCCATCCCGGGAGACGATGCCACCGTTCTCGGCCGCGTGGTCAGCGTGCTGCGCAAGATCTGAGCGCCAACCGCGTCAGGTGCTGTGATCCAGGTAAGCCAGGACCGCCAGCACTCGGCGGTTGTCATCAGACCTCGGCTGCAGATCCAACTTGTCGAAGATCGCAGCCGTGACGCCCTCCACCGTCTTCACGGCCAGCTGCAGCCGCTCGGCAATCGATCGATTGGAGCGCCCCTCCGCCATGGCGGCAAGGACCGCTCGCTCGCGTGGCGCCAGCCGCGCCAACCGGTCCGAACCCCGGGCATTGCGGACCAGTTCGGCCACCACGTCGGGGTCGATCGCCGAGCCGCCCGCGACGACCCGGCGTGCCCCGTCGATAAGTTCACTGCTCTCAGCTATCCGGTCCTTGAGCAGGTAGCCGACCCCGTCGACCCCGGCTCCGAGCAGCCGCAGGGCGTAGTCCGGCTCCAAGTATTGGGACAGGACCAGCACCCGCACCTGTCCGCTATACCGTTCGCGGATCCGCTCGGCAGCGAGCAACCCGGCGTTGTGCGACGGTGGCATCCGGATGTCGACAACCACCAGCGCCGGCGGTTGCTGGGCAACGAGCTCCAGCAGTTCATCGGCGCTGCGGGCCTGGCCGGTGACCTCGAACCCACCGCCGGACAGGATGCGCGTGACCCCTTCCCGGACGACAGCGGAGTCGTCAGCCACGATCACTGTCGGGGTATCCGGGCCCGCAGGCATGTCCCTCCCGATCTGGCACTCGTCACCGTCAGGACGCCGTCGAGGGCAGCAACCCGGTCGCTAAGTCCCCGCAGCCCGGACCCGGTGAACGGGCTCGCTCCGCCCGAGCCGTCGTCGCTCACCTCGACCACGAGAAAGCCATCCTCAAGGCCGAGCTTGACCCGCGAATGCGACGCGCGGGAATGCCGAGCCACGTTCGTCAGGCCCTCGGCCACCACGTAGTAGGCCGCCGTCTCGACCGGGGCGGGCAATCGACCGTTCAGATCGATGCCCAGCTCCACCGGCACGGTGCAGCGCCGGGCCAGGGTCCGGACGGCCGGCTCCAATCCCTCGTTGGTCAGCACCGCCGGATGAATTCCGCGGGCCAACTCGCGCATCTCCCGCATGGCCTCCCGCAGCTCGACGGCAACCGATTCGAGCCGGTCGAGCAGTACATCGGGAGCCCCGATGCCGGATGCTTGCAAGCGCACGTCCTGCAGGCTCATCGAGATCGCCAGCAGCCGATGCTGCGCGCCGTCATGCAGGTCGCGTTCGATTCCCCGCCGCTCCTCGTCGGCAGCCGCGAGGATCCGAGCCCGGGACGCATGTACTTCCTTGAGCTGGCGCTGCACCTGCGCGCTCAGCCGGTCGTTGTCGATACTGAGCCGTAGCACCGCCCCGACCGAGGCGAGCAGTCCTGGATCCTCGAGCAACACGGGGTCGTGGACGACTGCGGCCACGGGTGCGCCCTGCCGCTCCAGCAGGAGTACCGACCGGCCCTCGTCCTCCTGCGGTGCGGGGACCGGGTCCCCATGCTCGCCGGTCCACTGCTGGCGCTCGGCGTCCCAGTGCCGCACTTCGATCGTCGGGTCGGCCATTGCCTGGCGGAGGGCAGCCTCGATCCGCTCCGGTTTATCGCCGTCACTGCCGAACTCGACGGCAAGCCGGGCGGCTGGACCATGCGCGGACCGCAGCCGGAACACACCGACCGCGAAGCCAATCGGTATCAGCGCACGCGCGCCGAACAGCACCCAAGCCTCTATCTCCGACCACGGATCCACCAGCGGGACCAGCGGCCGGTCGAGCAGCAGCTGCCCGACCAAATTTGCGCTCTGGTACGCCGCGGCCGCGGCAGCGACCGTTCCAGCGAGCAGCACCGGCCACAGGATGCGCCGGGACGGGACTGACGCACCGCGCCAACGAAGCACAACCAATGCCACGACCAAGAGGTACGCAGTTGCGACCACCGCTCCGCTGGCGACCTCGACGAACTGCAGCACTGCGGCGTTGGGCGCAATCGCGAGCGGGTTCGACGGACAGCCCGGACAACCTTCAGGGTTGAGCAGCGGCGGGTCGTAGACCAGCAGTCGGGTGAAGCTGCGGACGAGCATGCCGGCGAGCAGGGTCCACAGCACTAGTCGGCCTGCTCGATCCAGGCGGCGGCCGGAAAAGGTCAGCGCCAGATATGCCAGCACCACGTCGTAGTAGCGCTCGAAGGAGAAGCCCAATGCCGATAACCAGCCGATGTCGGTGGGGCTGTAACTCCCGAGAAACCAAAGGCCGACGCACAGCGTCAGCGCTGGCCCCGTCGACACATCGGGTCGCCGACGCCACGCCAGCATCCCGGCGGCCAGGAAGGACAGTCCCAGGATGGTGTCCAGCAGGAGGAACCGCAGCGGTGCGCCCTGACCGAGCCCGACCATCGCCGTGACAATTGCGAAGCCGAAGCCGGCAACGCCGCTGACCGCACGTGCCCTCATCGGCCCACCTCCGTCCGACGATGCTCACACGTCGGGACGGCGCGCGCCCACCGGGAAAACCCTCGCGCAGCGGGGGGCTTGCTCGGATGCGGCATGGCGAAGCTCCCTCCTACGGTCGTGGGCACAGACCTCCGGAGGCATCATGCGGCAAAGACTTCCCGGATGCTTGGCAGTAGCCGGCCTGCTCGTCGCCCTTGCGGCGTGCCAGACCAGCACAGGCCCGAGCTCCGACAGCGCCGGCACCGACGGCTCCACGGCGTCCGGTGCCGCCGCTTCCAGTCCGTACAGCTATGAAACCCTGCAGATCGGCGGTCGGGAGGCGATCTCGGTGCGGATCCCCGGTGATCCTGACTACCTGGCCGCCGACGACGAGTACGTGTACGTGCGCGCCGCGCGCGGCTTCGCTGCGCTCGACCCGGAAACCGCGGAAGTCCTCAGTTCCTTGGAGATCGACGCAGAGCCCTGCAACGGACTGGGCGCCGAGGCCGGAACGGTGTGGACGTGTTCGGGCACCGATGTGGTGCGCGTCGAGGGTGGTTCCGATGCTGTGCAAGCCAGCTTCCCGGTGACCAAGGCTTCCGAGCAGGGTCATCTCGTCATCGGTTTCGGCCGGGTCTGGATTCTCCAAGGTGACGGCAGTTCCTTGCTGGGAATCGACACCGCAAGCAACGAGCCTGGTGAGCCGATCCGGCTGCCCATCCGGGGAACTGACCTGGCGATCAGCGTTGACCGGGTCTGGGTGGTCAGCGCTCTCGACAACACAGCCGTGGAGATCGACCCGTCAACTGGAGCCGTAGGGCGTCGGATAGAAGGGCTCCCCGGAGCACGAGCGGCCGTCGCCGTGCCGGGCGGGTTATGGGTCGGCGGAGCCTCGGCGAGCTACCGCATCGACACCGCCACCGGCGCCGTGACCGCAACCGTCGACGGGGGCGTCGGCTATGTCGGAGGGATCACAGCCGATGATTCGAGCGTCTGGGTACGCAGAGGGGGCGTCAGTCTGCAGCACCTCGACGCCGCGACCGGCGCCCTCCTCGAGGAGTTCTCCGAGCCGATCTCCGCCGACGCGGGTGGAGGAGGTGACGCATTGGTCGCTTTCGGCGCCCTTTGGGTGACCTTCTTCGACGACGCCACCCTGATCCGCATTCCGTTGGACTAGGAGCCTCTTCGACGCACCCGCAGGACGATCCAGATCAGCCCAGTAGCCACCACCACCGCGAGCAGGCCGGCGAACACCGTGCCCCCCGGGGTACTGGAGGCCAGTGCAGTCGAGGGCGCTTCGCTCTGCGTCGCTCCCGCGGCATCGGTAGTTGGCTCGCCCGAGGGTCTGGTGGCCGGGACAACGGTGATCACGCTGCCCACGCCCTCACTGCCGAGCAACAGGCTGCGCGAGTCGGCGGCGAAGCTGATCGCCTCCCCCTGTGGTGCGTCGGGCAGGGCGACCACCGCCACCGGATCGGCCTGCAACGCGGCTGCCACGTCACTGCCGGACATCGCCCAAACGTAGGCGTCGGTGTAGGTGCGCAGGGCAATGTGGGAGCCATCGGCGGCGACCGCACCGCCGGTCACCAACACCTGCCCGGCGCGACCGATCGGCCCGCCCGGCGTGCCGGTCATGGGAAATTCCAATTCGGCGACCTTCTCCATCGCCACCTCGGCGGACGCGTCGAGGGCGCCTGTCGGCCGGTAGACCTCGGATCGCCCGGTCGGGTCCTTGGTCACCACGTACGGCGTCCCGTCGGAAGACAGCAGGAGCGCCTCGGCGTCACGAGGCCCGTCGGGATAAGCCAGCCGGTACACCACCGGGGCTGGCTCGTCGGTCTCTGATTGGCCCGGATCGTAGGTGACCGTGATCAGCGCGATGGTGGACCGTGACAACCCGTTGTCACCAATGTCGGCGAACCAGACGGTGCCGTCCCGAAAGGCGAGATCCTCGATATCACGCGGATCCTGGTCGAACTCTTCGACGTCGCCCTGGACCGCACACAGCGCGTCAAGGCGGTACATCAGGATCGACGTGGAGCCCGGTCCAGGCTCGGGGACGCTGTCCTCCACGAGCAAGATCTCCCCGGTGGCGAGTGCGGCCAGTCCGGACAGTTCGTCGATCTCCGGATCATTGATCGTGCATTGGCGCTGCGCTGGCCCATACTCCGGTACCGGGTCCGACCGTGCCGGACCGGCTACGAGCACTACCGCCACAGCACTGGCGAGCGGTCCGATGATCCGGGTGCGGATGGTCGGCATCGGCAGGGTGATCTGGTCAGCCGGGGTCAAGCGGACACTGAACTGGTCGAGCGGCGACGGCGCTCCCGAGTGTCCTGAATACCGGTCCACTTGCCCAACGGCCCGTCGAAGACCAGATGCAGCACCCACAACAGGATGACGCCGACGGCCGCTCCAGTGACGAGATCACTGACCCAGTGAAAGTTCACCAGCAACATCGTCACCCCCGATGCGATCGGTGACACGACGAACAGGGTCGCGAAGAGCCGCTGCACCCTGAGCGGAAGTCCGTAGTAGACGGCCAGCCAGGTCGCCAGGCCCCACATGAGTACGGCATTGGCGGTGTGCCCGCTGGGATAACTCAGGCCCCCCCGGTGCAGGTACGAGCCAGGATAGGCCGGAGCCGTCCGGCCGAGGCCGTACTTGAACGCGTAGACGACCAGCGAGAGCGCCACGACGGCGGCAATCGTGCGGATCAGCGGTTGCAGAGTGCGCCGGGTCCAGCCGAGATAGACGACCAGCCCGCCCAGTACGATGAGGATCAGCCCGCGCTGGCCGCCGATCTGGGTGATCACCCAGCAGATCGCGTAGAGGACCGGGTTCTCCCGCACCTGCCAGCCACCGACGACGTCGGCCACCGACTCGTCGAAGCGCGAGACCACGCCGTCCAGGATCAAATCCAGGGTCATCCAGACCGCCAGAGCAAACGAGACCGCTACCAGCGCGGGGGACGGCCGTGCTGCCAGGCCCTGGAGCCGGTCGCTGCGAGGACCGACAGTCACGGGCCCAGGATACCGTTTTGGTAACGCTTCATGGCCCAGCCGCGGCGCGGGACCCTGCAACCTCCGAGATCTCAGACCGAGGCGTGGTCGGTCAGCAACGCGGCCAGTTCGGGTCCGACCCGAGCGCAGACCCTGGTGCCATCCGCTTCGTGAACCTCGGTCAGCACCTCGCCGTCTCGGTGCAGACGCGCAACGAGATCGCCCCGGTCATAAGGCAGGAGTACGTCGACCTGGACCTCCGGTCGGGGTAGCGCCAGGGCCAGCCGATCGCGCAGCACGTCCATGCCCTCGCCGGTGCGAGCACTGACCCACAGCGCATGCGGCAGCGCCGCGCGCAACCGGGTGCCCGCTTCCGGCAGCATTGCGTCGATCTTGTTCACGACGATGATCTCCGGGACGTCGAGGGCATCGATCTCGCCAAGCACCTCGTGCACCGCGTTGATCTGGCCGATCGGGTCGCCGTCGGACCCGTCGACCACGTGCAGGATCAGGTCGGAGCCGCTGACCTCCTCGAGGGTGGCCCGGAACGCCTCGATCAGCTGGTGCGGCAGGTGGCGCACGAATCCGACGGTGTCGGAGAGGGTGAATTCGCGGCCATCCTGGGTCCGCGTGCGCCGTACGGTCGGATCCAGAGTCGCGAACAGCGCGTCCTGAACGAGCACACCGGCGCCGGTCAGTGCGTTGAGCAGGCTGGATTTCCCGGCGTTGGTGTACCCGGCGATGGCGACGGAGGGAACTTCGTTGCGGTCCCGGCTGCGGCGCTGGGTCTTGCGGGTCGCCTCCATGTGCGCGAGTTCACGCCGGAGCTTGGCGATCCTGGAACGGATCCGGCGGCGGTCGGTCTCGAGCTTGGTCTCCCCCGGTCCGCGCAGTCCGACGCCGCCGCCCGCGCGGCCTCCGGCCTGGCGGGAGAGGCTCTCGCCCCAGCCGCGCAGTCTCGGCACGAGGTAGTTGAGCTGGGCGAGTTCAACCTGGGTCTTGCCTTCCCGGCTGCGCGCGTGCTGGGCGAAGATGTCGAGGATCAGAGCGGTCCGGTCGACGACTTTGATCTTCAGCTTCTGTTCGAGGTTGCGCAGCTGACTCGGCGAGAGTTCGCCGTCGCAGATCACCGTGTCGGCGCCGGTATGGACCACCAGTTCGCGGATCTCCGCGACCTTCCCGGAGCCGACGTAGGTCGCTGGGTCGGGCCGATCCCGACGTTGGATGACGCCGTCCAGGACCTCCGAGCCGGCCGTCTCGGCCAGCGCCGCGAGTTCGGTCAGCGACCGTTCCGCGGCTCCGGCGCCTCCGTCGGTCCAGACCCCGACGAGCAGCACGCGCTCGAGGCGTAGCTGGCGGTACTCGACCTCGGTGACATCGGTGATTTCGGTCGAGAGCCCGGCGACCCTGCGCAGAGCTGCGCGGTCGGCGAGGTCTCGCTCGCCCGTCGACTCGACTCGCGCGTCTCGGGGATGCGCAGGTTCGACATCGATGGCATCGGGCTCGACAGGCGCCTCGGTCTGGGCAACGTCGGCGGCATCGGCAGTGCGGACGGGATAGCTGGCAGCAGTCATGTTCGTCCCAGCCTGACACGCATTGCCCGCACAGGCACGTCGGTTATCCCGCTGAAAGCGGGGCCCGGCGATCGCCTGGCAGCCGACAAAGGCATCAGTCCGTGCCGGGCTCCGCCTCCGGGTGGATCCCCAGGTACACCGACCACCGCTGCCCATGAGGGTCCATCGGACGGCGGGCGAACTCCTCGAAGACCTGTTGGAGCCGACGCCGGAACTCCTCCATCTCCTCCGCGGGCAGACGCAACCCCAGCCGGGTGCTCTGCAGTTGAGCGTGGCCGGCGGCTGCCACTTCCTCCAGGAAGGCCTGCAGAACGGCATCCGACTTCCCGGCAACGGAGTCCCCGAGATCGACCTTCCAAGAGAGTCCGGTTGCGCGGTAGGGCACCTCGCGGGCGCCCCTGGTGCCGCGCCGTACCGGTTCGGCGACCAGAAATCCGGTGTCCACCAGCGTACGGACGTGGTGCAGGACCGAGGCCGGATGCTTGCGCAGCCGGGTGGCCAACTGCTTGTTGGTCAGTGCTTCGGACAGACACAACCGCAGAATCCGCAGCCGGGTGCTCGAGGCCAGCGCCCTGGCCTGCGCTTGGGTGGCAGGTTGGCGCTCGACCCCGGGCGCCTGCCCGTATGACGCAGACTCAGCCTCGGCCACCTCTGCAGACTACTGGAATTCCGGCAAGTGATTGACATTTCCCAATCACTACTTGAAGCTCGATATGACTACCCCGCGACCCAGCGTCGACAGCCTCGAGGACCTTGCGATGACCACGCTCGAACCGGCGCCCCAGCGCAGCCTGATCCACTCTCACGACTTCCGCCAGCTCTGGGCCGCGGAGACGATCAGCCAGATCGGCACCCAGATCACCCAGATCGCCCTGCCCATCCTGGCTGTTGTCACGCTATCGGCCACCGAGTTCGAGATGGGCGTTCTCATCGCCCTGGAGACCGTGGCGTTCCTGGTGATCGGACTGCCGGCCGGCGCTTGGGTGGATCGCTGGCGTCGCAAACGCGTCCTGATCGTCAACGACCTGGTCCGCGCCGTCGCACTGGGCTCACTGCCCTTGGCCTACGCCTTCGACATGCTGACCCTCTGGCAGTTGTTCGCGGTAGCTCTGGTCACCGGAATCTCGACGGTGTTCTTCGACGTCGCCTACCAGAGTTATCTGCCCTCGATCGTTGAGAAGTCTCAGATCGTCGAGGGCAATTCCAAGTTGGAGATAAGCCGCGCGGTCTCCCAAGTGGCGGGGCCGGGGGTGGCCGGTCTGCTGATCAAGATCCTCGGCGCGCCGTTGATGTTCGTCTTCGATGCGATCAGCTTCGTTGCATCGGCGCTGTTCATCGGTCGGATCCGGCACGAAGAACCAGTGCACGACCGGAGCAGCCGCCGCTCCCTGCGGATCGAGATCGGCGAAGGTCTGGGCTTCGTCGTTCGGCACCCACTCCTGCGCCGGATCGTGGCGTGTACCGGAACCTCGAACTTCTTCTCCACCGTCACCGCGACGATGTTGGTGTTGTTCATGGTCCGCGACCTCGGCTTCGACGAGACCCAGATCGGGCTGACCTTTTCGGCAGGGGCCGTCGGGGGATTGCTAGGGGCCGCCACGACCACCCGGTTCGCGAAGTACTTCGGAGACGGCCGATCAACGGTTCTCGGAGCCGGACTGCTCATCCCATTCGCCCTGCTGACTCCACTCTCGGCACTGGGGATGCCCATGCTGCTACTGATCATCGGGTCATTCGGGTTCGGCTACGCAGTCGTGCTCTACAACATTGTTCAGGTCAGCTTCCGGCAGCGGTTGTGCCCGATCCCGCTCCTGGGCCGGATGAACGCCTCGACCCGGTTCCTGGTGTGGGGGACCATGCCGCTCGGCGGCCTCGTCGGCGGCGGGCTGGGCGCCTGGCTGGGGGTCCTCCCGACCCTGTGGATCGGGGCCCTCGGCTCCATCCTGGCCTTCTTGCCGGTCTTCTTGAGTCCGCTGCGGACGATGCGGGAACTGCCCACTGAGTACGACGCGCATCGCGACTCCGACCCCATCTCCAACGGTCTGGACAGCGACGATCAGGGAGCCGCCCACCAGCCGGCGTCGACCTCTCCGGAGGCCACGAACACCGCTGGGCCGCCGAGGACCGTGGTTTCCGGGGTGACCGACACCGTCACCTGACCTCCCGGCACGTCGACGACCACCTGTCCGGATGTGCGCCCGAGCCGATCCAGAGCCTGTGCGGCGACCGCACATGCGCCCGTACCGCAGGACCGGGTCTCCCCCACGCCACGTTCGTGCACCCGCATCCGAACGTGCAGCAGGGCGCCTTCTTCCGCGGATTGCACGCGACACACGTCATCGGCGGAGACGATCTCGGCGGAGTCCTCAGACACGTAGTTGAGGAACTCGACATTCACGCCGTCCGGGAACAGGGTGTCGTCGACCATAGGGGCGTTGGACAGGTCCAGGTCGCCGACAGCGACGTCGGTGATACAGACCAGATGTGGATTGGTCATCGAGACCTTTCGGCCTTGAAATGCCTCGCCGCTGACCCGGGCCAACGATTCCACACCGCCGGCGGCCGGACCCATGTCGACGCATACCTCTCCGGACGAGGACAGCGTGATCCGCCGAAGGCCACCGCGCGTGACGAGATCGAATGCGGGCGCAGTCTCCAGGCCGGTGTCCAGGAGGTAGCGGGCGAACAGTCGCGCACCGTTTCCGCACATCTCGGCGACCGACCCGTCGGCGTTGCGGTAGTCCATGAACCATCGGGCCTGGCCGGTTGGCAGGCCTTCGGCCGCGGTGGCGGCACCAACGGGTAGCACCCGCAGGACGCCATCGCCTCCGATTCCGGCGTGCCGGTCGCACAACCGCCGCACCTGCTCAGCCGACAGCCTCGGGGGCTCGGCATGCGGATCAAGTTCGGCGAAGTCAGGCAGCAGAATGAAATCGTTCTCGGTTCCGTGCCCCTTCAGAAACCGCATCACACATCGATCGTAGGTGCGTTCAGCACTCGAACTGCCCGCTCGAGGAGCTGCGGGTCGCTCGCCGAGAGCCATCGGATGCGCTCGTCGCGGCCGAACCAGGACCGTTGTCGACGGACGAACCGGCGAGTCGCCTGCCGGGTCGCCAACCGCGCCTGCTCGCTGGACCACTCCCCGTCCAGATGGCGCAATACCTGGGCGTACCCGAGGGCCCGCCTGGCGGTCACACCGTCCCGGAGTCCGGCTCCCACCAGGTTCTCGACCTCACCGACGAGACCCTCCGTCCACATTCTATCGACGCGTGCCTCCACGCGAGAGTCCAACACGTCCGCATGCTCGTCGAGGCCGACCCATACCGCCGGGTAGCGGTCTCGCGGCGCCGGCAGGGAAGCGCGGAAAGGGCCTCCGGTGAGGCTGATGACCTCCAGGGCCCGGACTATCCTGCGGCCGTTGTGCCGGTGGATGGCCGCCGCCGCTACTGGGTCCGCCCGAGCCAGCCTGTCGTGCAGTGGAATGGATCCGTGCGTGATGAGTTCGGCCTCGAGCTTTGCCCTGAGCTGGACATCGGTCGTCGGGAAGTCCAGCTCGTCAAGTGCGGCCCGCAGGTACAGCCCGGATCCGCCGACCAAGATGGGCGTACGACCCCGCGCCAGGACTTCGTTCAAAGTGGATCTCGCGGCGCGCTGGTAGGCAGCGACGGTCGCCGTTTCAATGACATCGAGGACATCGACGAGGTGATGCGGGACGCCTGCCCGCGCCTCAAGGCTGAGCTTCGCAGTCCCGATGTCCATGCCTCGATAGAGCTGCATCGAGTCGGCGTTGATGATTTCGCCATCGACCTCGCGCGCGATCAAGAGGGCGAGATCGGACTTGCCCGTGGCCGTGGGCCCGACGATCGCCAGCACCGGCGTCATGTCTGACACGGCTTCATTCTCGGTCATCGGACCAGCGCCACCGGAGTGCCACCTCTGTCCGTGTGAGAATGCCCGCCATGGCAAGCGAGGATCCTGCCCCGCCGGTATGGGGGCGCGTCGACAGCGACGGCACTGTCTATGTCAGGACCGACGACGGCGAGCGGGTCGTGGGTTCATGGC
>JALZDV010000131.1 GCA_030862345.1 Actinomycetota bacterium
CCACGTTTGGTTGCGGGACGGATCACCGAGGGGCTCAGCAGTGGAAGAGTGTTGTGCACGTGTACCACATCAGGGCGATAGGCCTTGATCATCTGGTCGACACCGGCGACCTCCCGTCGCGAGTGGACGGCGCGTCCTGCGCTCGCCACCGTCGACACCATCCCCCGGTTGAGCATCTCGTCGTTGGACCTGAACCAGGTGAGCACCTCATGGCCGGCGGCGGCGAGCTGGGTGACTCCTCATCCACCACGATGTTCTCTCCGCTCGGAACTCGGCTGCTGTAACGGTTGTGACTACGAAAACGATTGTGGACTACGAAGATTTTCATCCGCCTCGCCTCTACGGCACGTCTGGCCCCCGGGACCGACGTCGACTGCACCGCTGCCTCGTGGAACGCAACTCAGCTGGACCGCCCCGTCAGTCAGCTGTTATTATACGCACATACCGCGCCAGACCCCCAGGAGGCATTCCAGTGAACGGTGACGCCAGCAAGATGATGACCAGGCCGGCGGGCCGCGTCTTGCCCCGTCCGGTTCGACGCGTGGTTCGACGGTCTCTCGTGGTCGCTCGCCACTGCGGCCTGCGTCCCGAGGACGTGATACTGGTGTCCTACCCGAAGTCGGGCTCGACCTGGCTGCGGTTCGTGGTAGCGCAGGTCTTGACGTCCCAAGAGATCGACTTCAACTCGGTAGGCCGGGTGTGGCCTACCCTAGGCAAGCAACGTGGCGCGCCCGAGCTCTTCGGCCGAGGTCGCCTGGTCAAGAGTCACGAACCATGGAGCAAGATCACCCGTACCCCCACTCGTGTGGTTTACCTAGTGCGGGACGGTCGCGACGTCGCCGTGTCGATGTACTTCTTTGTGCAGCGTTTGGGAGACTTCGCCGGCACCTTCTCCGAATTTCTCGACCTCTTCCTCGCCGGTGAGGTCGGCAATCACGGATCGTGGGCAAGACACGTCGCCGGCTGGACCAGGGCGAGGGACGTCAATCCTGATCGGGTCTCGCTGCTCAAGTACGAGGACATGCACTCGCACGGGGCTTCGGCCATTAGAGCGGCGTTCACGCGGATAGGCGTCGTCATGGACGATGACGCGCTCGCGCTCTCGCTGGAGTGCAACTCGGTCAGGGCCATGCGCTCCAAAGAGTCTCCATCCGAGACGCTCAGTAAGCGGCAGGGAAAGTCGGCTGAAGCCCAGGCGATCCCCTTCGTGAGAGAAGGACGTTCCGGGAAGTGGACGGAGACTTTCGACGAGGAGCAGGAGCGCCGGTTCTCGCGAGCGGCTGGTGACGTTCTAGCCGCAGCCGGATACGTGCAGTAGGCATCCAGTTGAAACCTCGGCGGGATCAGATGGCTGCGACGGCTTGGCTACTCCGGACTTACGGTACGCTCCCCTGTGTGTGCCCACGGTTCGGGGCGCCTGTTACCTCGATTCTACCGGGAGCGGACAGGCCTGCTGGGCTGGTTCGCGAGTCATGAGCCGCGGACTGCTGATTGATCGCGGCGGCAACGATGAACCCGAGGGGTACGAACAGGAACCGGTCGTAACAGGATGTTGTGCTGTACGGCGACGATGAGGAAGGCCGCGAAGGATGCGGTGCTCGCAGCCACCAGCCCGTCGGTTCGGCGCTTCCACCCGGCGAGGACAGCACCTGTCGCCATCCATAGATGAGGACCATCCATAGATACAGGGCGAGGCTGACTAGACCGCCAGAGCGCGCTACCTCCAGGTAGAGGCTGTGCGTTCGTCGGTCGGCGGAGAAGCCGACGCCCACAAGGGGGTGATCACGGATGTTCTGCAAAGCCTCGCCCGCCAGATCCGCGCGGGCCGCGTCGCTGACAGTGGTGCTCGCGTCACCGCCCAGTAACCGGTCGAGCCCAGCCGCATAGCCGAGCCGGCCGATGATATAGATGGTAAGCGCCCCGACGGTGCCCCGACGGCGACTGCGACTACGGCGCGAAGCGCGGCGCGCCGGCTCCAAGCCGTTTCGAGCAGTATTCCCACGCCGAACGCGGTCGACGCCGACGACGATGCGTCGGCGAAGTGGGTGGGGGATGCTCGTCACTGGGCTACGTGTCCTTCCCGGGCTGCGTGGTCA
>JALZDV010000142.1 GCA_030862345.1 Actinomycetota bacterium
GTACCAGTCTGCCGCGCAGACCACGGCCGCGGCGGTCACGCGCCCGGCTGCGGTCAGGACGGCTGCGGCTCACGGGTGGAGCGTACGGCTGGGGAGCCGTGCCCGTGCCCACTACACGACTCGGTGCGCCTCACCCGATAGCGCCGGAAATCCGGATAGCCTCCCACGTCGTGAGGCAGCAGGCACGACGGTGCTCGCGCAGCGGATGCGCCAGCGCAGCGGTCGCGACGCTGACCTATGTCTACGCCGATTCGACCGCAGTCGTCGGACCGCTGGCCTCGTACTCCGAGCCGCACAGCTACGACCTCTGCGAAGCGCACGGCCAGCGGCTGACCGCGCCACGAGGCTGGGAAGTCGTCCGGCACGAGGTCAACCCTGACGACATCCTGCCCAGCACCGATGATCTCCTGGCCCTGGCCGATGCGGTGCGGGAGGCGGCCAGACCCACGCACCCCGCTACGGAGTTCCCGCCTCCTGGAAGCGGTCGTCGCGGCCACCTGCGCGCGGTCCCCCTGCTCCCCTGACCGCTGGGTCTGCCTGTTCCGGCGGCGGTTAGGCTCCCGAACGTTATGGAGACGCGGGATCTGTCCACGATCGTCAAGGCCTATGACGTCCGCGGACTGGTGCCCGAGGAGTTCGATGAGCCGATCGCACGGGATCTAGGTGCGGCGTTTGCGCTGTTGGTGAATGCGCCGGCCGTCGTCACCGCCCACGACATGCGCGAGAGCTCGGTACCGCTGTCGCGTGCCTTCGCCGAAGGCGTGCTGTCTCAAGGCGTGGACGTCGTCGAGACTGGTCTCGGCTCCACCGACATGCTGTATTTCGCCTCCGGCTCGCTGGACCTGCCCGGGGCGATGTTCACCGCCAGCCACAATCCGGCGCAGTACAACGGCATCAAGCTCTGCCGAGCGGGGGCCGTGCCGATCGGTGCGGACACCGGGCTGCGCGAGATCCAGCAGATGGCCGAAGCGGGTCCGCTCCAACCTGGTCTCCGGCTGGGCGAGGCACGTACCCAGGACATGCTGGATCCCTACGCGGACCTCCTGCGCGCGCTGGTCGACCTGCGCGGAAACCGCCCGCTGAGCGTCGTCGTGGATGCGGGCAACGGGATGGGCGGCTACACCGTCCCCGGCGTACTCGCCGATCTGCCGTTGACCGTCATTCCGATGTACTTCGAACTGGACGGCAGCTTTCCCCATCACGAGGCGAACCCGTTGGACCCGGCAAACCTCGTCGATCTCCAGGTCAAGGTCCGCGAGGTCGCAGCGGACGTCGGTCTGGCCTTCGATGGCGACGCTGACCGCTGTTTCGTCATCGACGAGCGGGGCGAGCCGCTGTCGCCATCCGCGGTGACCGCTCTGGTCGCCGTACGCGAACTCAGCAGACACCCCGGCGAGGTGATCATCCACAACCTCATCACCTCACGCGCCGTTCCGGAGATCGTCGCCGAGCACGGTGGCCGGCCGGTGCGTACGCGGGTCGGGCATTCCTACATCAAGGCTGAGATGGCCCGCACGAACGCGGTCTTCGGTGGTGAGCACTCCGCGCACTACTACTTCCGGGACTTCTGGCGCGCGGACACCGGCATGCTCGCCGCCCTGCACGTCCTTGCCGCTCTCGGCGAGCAGGACCGACCGCTGTCCGAACTGGGCGCGGCCTTCGAGCGCTACGCAGGGTCGGGCGAGATCAACTCCGTGACCGAAGACCCGGTCGGGAGCTGCGCGGCGGTGGAGAAGGTGTTCGCGAACCGCCCGGGCGCCGAGATCGACCGCCTGGACGGGCTCACGGTCTCCCTCCCGGACGGAAGCTGGTTCAACCTTCGGGCTTCCAACACCGAACCGCTGCTGCGCCTGAACGTAGAGGGCCCGGCGCCGGAAAGGATGGAACAACTTCGCGACGAGGTACTGGAGGTCGTGCGTGACCGGACCGTCTGACCGGCCGGGCGCCGTGGCCATCGACCCGGAGCTGCTCGCGATTCTCGCCTGTCCCGCCGAACATCACGCGCCGTTGGAGCTCGGGAGCGGCGGCACAGAGTTGTTGTGCACCGAATGCGATCGGGCCTTTCCGATTCGGAACGGCATACCCGTACTGCTGCTTGACGAAGCCCGACGTCGCGATGGATGAGCCCCGATGACCCTTCCCGTCTCGGCTGACGAGCTCTTCGATTCCCCGGATCGCCTGGTGGAGCGAGATCGGCGACGGTTGTTGCGCGCGGTCGCCAGCGCCGGCGCTCAGGTACGGGAGACCGCCCGGCTGGTCGAGGAAGCGCAGATCACCTCACTCGCCGGCTCCGGCCGTCCACGTGCGCTGGTGGTGGTGGGCCGCCGCGAGGGGGCGATCGTCGGATCAGCTCTGCGCGCGTTGGCCGGCGCCGACTGCCCCGTCTGGGTGTTGCACGTACCAGGCCCGGACATTCCGGTATGGGTGACCGCTGCGGACTTGGTGGTGGTGCTGAGCCGGACCGGAGCCGGGACCTACGCGCTGACCGCTGCCGATGAGGCAGCCCGCCGCGGCTGCGCACTGGTTGGCGTCGGCGCAGCCGATGCGCCGCTGCACGCTCGATGTGCGCAGGCGCGCGCGCCGTACATTCCGCTGCCGGGGAGCCGCGAACAGCAGGCCTCGCTGTGGTCGCTCATGACACCAGCGCTGCTGGTGGCCGGCGTGACCGACGTCCTGCCGGGGGCGATCTGGGAACCGGACACCGTTGCCGACCTCCTGGATGAGTCAGCCCTGCGCTGTGGACCGACTCAGGAGTCCTTTGCCAACCCGGCCAAGGCGCTGGCCCTGGAGCTGCTCGACTCCTTGCCCATGCTCGTGTCCCAGGGCGCGGTAGCCGGCGTGGCGGGGAGTCGAGCGGTGGACCAGCTGGCCGTCCTTGCGGGTCTGCCGGTTGCGCACTTCCGGCTGCCCGAGCAGGCGGTCCCGGCTCGTCGGGTCCTGTCCGGACCGTTTCGGGCCTTGGCCGACGACGACTTCTTCCGGGACCGCACCGAGGATGGCCACCGGGAGCTTCGCATCATCTGCATCACCGACAGCTCCTCTGGCGACGCGGCAGCTGCGATGCGCGGCCTGCGTGACATGGCCGATAACGCCCACGTGCCGACCAGCGTCCTGCAACCTATGAGTCAACAGACCGCGGAACAACCGATCCGGGAGATGGCCGAACTGATCGGCATGGTCGACTTCGCCGCGGCCTATGTTTCTCTGGCAGGCGACATGGAGGCGAGCAGATGACCTACTGCGACATGGAGGCCAGGACATGAGTACCAGCGGCGGAACGAAGGCGATCCTGGCGGCCCTGGTGGCCAATCTTGGAATCGCGGTCTCGAAGTTCGTCGCCTTCCTGTTGACCGGCTCTTCGTCGATGCTTGCCGAGTCGGTCCACTCGGTCGCCGACTCCGGCAATCAGGCCCTGCTCCTGGTAGGGGGCAAGCGCGCCTCCCGTGCGGCGACTCCGCAGCACCCCTTCGGGTACGGCAGAGAGCGTTACATCTACGCGTTCATCGTCTCGATCGTGCTGTTCTCGGTGGGTGGGTTGTTCGCCCTGTACGAGGGCTATCACAAGATCACTCATCCTGAAGAACTCACGTCGCCGTCGATCGCCATCGGGGTGCTGGTAGTGGCCATCGGATTGGAGACGTACTCGTTCCGGACCGCGATCGTGGAGTCGAACAAGGTGCGCGGCAAGGAGAGCTGGGCGAGGTTCATCCGGCACGCCAAGGCCCCCGAACTCCCGGTGGTGCTCTTGGAGGACTTAGGGGCGCTCGTCGGCCTGACCTTGGCCCTCATCGGCGTCAGTCTGGCGGTGATCACGCAGGACGGGGTGTGGGATGGCATCGGCACCATAGCGATCGGCATCCTCCTGGTGCTCATCGCCATCATCCTGGCCATCGAGACCAAGAGCCTGCTGCTCGGCGAAGCCGCCGGTCCGGAGTCTCAACAGAAGATCGTCGACGCGCTGGAAAGCGAACCGGACGTCGAGTCGGTCATCCATATGCGCACGCTGCACATCGGGCCCGAGGAATTGCTGGTCGCCGCGAAGCTATCGATCAGGCCAGACTTGTCGGCCTCGGCTCTGGTGGCTGCGATCGACGCCGCAGAGGATCGGGTTCGAGCGGCCGTACCGATCGCCCGGATGATCTATCTCGAGCCGGACTTCCGCCGAGTGCAGCAGTCGCCAGAACCTTCCGCGACCCCGCTCGCAGCACAGGATTCGGCCCCTCGGATCGGTACCCCATAGTCTGGCTGCGATGTTCGCTCTGACCAACGACATTCGGCGCTACGCCTGGGGCTCGCGTACGGCGATGGCCGAGTTTCTCGGTCGACCCTCGCCCAGCGATGGACCCGAAGCCGAGTTGTGGATCGGCGCCTATCCGGCTTGCCCGTCACGGGTGTCCGACGGTCGGAGCCTCCTCCAGCTGATCAACGACGACCCGACCGGCATGCTCGGAGCTGCCGCAGTCGCGCGATTCGGTCCGCGGTTGCCGTTCATGATGAAGGTGCTGGCGATGGGAGCCCCGCTCTCGCTGCAGGCGCACCCCGATGCCACTCAGGCCCAGAAGGGCTTCGCGGCCGAGGAGGCCGCCGGCGTGCCTTTCGAGGACGCGATCCGCAACTACCGCGACGATCGGCACAAGCCCGAGATGCTCTGCGCGCTGACGACGGTGGAGGCATTTTGCGGATTCCGGGCTGTTGCCGAGACGGTCGCAGTGCTCGGCGAGCTCGACGTACCGGAACTCGGGGGCCTGCAGGCGATGCTGTCCGGTGCGGGGCTACGGGACTCGGTCCGCTGGGTGTTCGAGCTTGCCGACGGCGAGGTCGCTGGAACGGTTGCTGCCTTGGCCAAGTCTGCGAACCAGGTCGTGTCCGGGCCGCATGTCGACGCGCTGCAATGGATCTCACGGCTGGCCGATCAGTATCCGGAGGACCGGGGCGTCATCCTGGCCTCGCTATGTGAGTTCGTCCGACTGGATCCGGGACAGGCGCTCGTCATCCCGGCCGGTTGCCTGCATGGCTACCTCTGCGGCGTCGGCGTGGAGATCATGACCGAATCGGACAACGTTCTACGCGGCGGACTCACGGCCAAGCATGTCGATGCCGATGACCTGCAGCGTGTTCTGGTTCTGAATGACGCCAATCCGGCAGTCCTGAACGGCGAGACGGACGATGCAGGCCGTACCCGGTTCCCCAGCGACGTCGAAGAATTCGCATTGAGCCGGTACGACATCACCGATGCTGTTGTCCTGCAAGACAACCGGCCGAGACTGATCCTGACTGTTGCAGGCTCCGCTCGCCTGCGGGTCGCGGACGGATCCAAGCTGGACCTGCCGCGGGGGAAAGCTGCATTCGTTGCGGCATCGGAGAAGCATCTCCAGATCAGCGGACCCGCCGTCGTCTTCGAGGCCACGACCGGCCCCGGCTGACACCCCATGCGCGGAAAGCGGAGCCAGGTCGCCACCTGAGGTCTCCATCAGACCGGCGACTATTGCCGGGGTGGTGGGTGGTGCATCCGGCCGAGGTCGATCAGGTTTCCGGCTGAGTCGAGGAATGCCGGGTTGATCTCGTCGTCGCAGCCGAGAGAGGCGGTCAGGGTGGGGGAGATCTGGGTTCGGTCGTTGAGCCGCCCGGCTCCGGTCCGGTCGTTCAGTGACTGGGCGGGGATGGTGATCACCAGGCGGGGTCTGATCCCGCCGGTCGCTGGCAGCTGCCCGGATTGGAGTTGTCGGCGGCATAGTTCGGTCAGGGCGTCGTGGCAGCGCTGGGCGGGGCTTCGGGGGTCCTTCTCGCCGTCGGCGGTGGCCGCGATCGGGGCGGATAGCCCGTCCAGGCTGCGGCAATGATCGCGCCAGTGTGGGCGGCGAGGTAGCCGCGGATGTACCGGCCGGCGCCGTCGTTGTCCCGGATCACCGACAGACTGCGCTTGTCGTGGGCGGTCTTCCCGTCCGAGGAGCTTCTGCTCGTCCCGCGCCTGGGTGCCTTCGGGGTCGATGCATTCGGCTAGGCGGCGGCCCGATCAGGGCCAGGGTGGGCGGGTCGAAACTCGCGCAGTTCCCGGCCATGAGTGCTTCCCGGCGGCGGCCAGCTCCCGCCCCAGGTCCTTGGGCAGGTCGTTGACACTGCGGATGATCACCTGGGCCTGGGCCAGGCTTACCTCCCCGGTGGCCAGTCCCGCTCCGGTGGCTTCGAACCCGGGCAGCGACGTCGCGGTTCGGACCAGCATCGAGGCCTCGCCCGGGTCGACCCGGTGGGCGCCGTGCAGCCAGGCCCGGGTCGAGGACGCGCCGCGGGACCGGGCCAGGCCGCGGGCCTCCACCTCACCGACCGCTGCCAGCAGCACCGCGTCGGACTGCGCCTTGACCCGCAACGCTGCGCGGACCCGGTCGATCACTTCAGTGCCGGACTGTGCCCACAACCTGTCATCGACGGCCTCGCTCAGGACGTCGCTGACCCGGTCCAGGACCGAAGCCCCCGGCGCGGCCAGCAACGAACTCATACCAGCACAATACGAGCCGGGTCTGACATTTTCGGGCCGTCAAATCGGCTGCAACACACTATATTTCAAACACTTTACGCGATGACAAGTGACCCACAGCAACGGCCCACCAGCGATGCCGAGCGGCTCCACATCGCCGCAAGCCGTCGGCCGAGCATGACAACCCAGCCGACCCGATACCTTCTCGTTGCCGCGTCTTTCGGTACCAGCCGCAACCACGACGCAACCCAGCCGGTTGTGCAGGTGCAGCACCGATCTGTCGATCGGTAGGCCCGCCCCCGCCTCGACGCCTACGATGCCGCGGTGGGTGCGGATACCGGCTTCGACAACCTCCGGCTCGACACCGACCCGGTCACCCTGCGCGAAATCGTCGGGGATCCGCTGCGACTCCGAGAGATTCTGCATTCGGTACGGGACGCCATCGACTCGACCGGCAGCCAGGACCGTACGGAACTGAGCCGTCTGTACGGCCAACAGTCCGTACTCCTGCGCTTGCTCGAGGATCTCGACGAGGCGCTAGCGGCCGCCCGACTCAGCCTGCGGTACACCGGCGACGACCCCGCCCTCGTCACCGTGGCTGGCATCCGGTTGGCCAACGTCCATCAGTGCCGGGGTGAGTACCGGGCCGCCGACGGGATCTACGCCCAGGTCTTGGCGGGCGCGCCGGACGGCTACCGCTCGTTCGCGGCTCTGCACGCCGGCAAGAGCCGATACGAACAAGGCGATGCCGAGGCCGCCGTCCGACACTTCGAGGGTGCCGTACGACTGCGGTCCACCGGTCCGCCGGATCTACTCGCCGCCGCGGAACAAGCGCTGGCAGCAGCTCGTCAGCTCAAGGC
>JALZDV010000219.1 GCA_030862345.1 Actinomycetota bacterium
GCCCGACACCGAAGCCGGTGCCGGGCTCATCCGCGTTCGACTGGACCTGACCTATGACGGGACCGGTTTCGCCGGCTGGGCGGCGCAGCCGGGCCAGCGCACCGTCCAGGGTGTTGTGGCACAGGCGATGGAAGTCCTGCTGCCGCAGAGCGGATCGCTGACCGTGGCCGGACGCACCGACGCCGGTGTTCATGCGGTCGGCCAGGTCGCACACTTTGACGTCCCGACCCGGGAGTGGTTGGCGATCGGCGACCTGCGCGCCAAGCTCTGCGGTCTGCTGCCGCGCGACGTACGAGTCAGACAGGTACGTGAGGTGCCGGCCGCATTCGATGCCCGCTTCGCCGCGCTCTGGCGTAGATACATCTACCGGGTCAGCGACGCGCCCTGGGGCGTGGAGCCGTTGCGGCGCCACGACACCCTGCATTGGCCTCGCCCGGTAAATGCGGCAGCCATGCAGACCGCCGCCTCAGCTCTGTTGGGGACGCACGACTTCGTTGCCTTCTGCCGCCGCCGCGGCACAGGGACCACTATCCGGCAACTCCAACAGCTCACGATCGAGAGATCGGGTCACGTCCTGGAAACCCGAGTCCAGGCCGATGCCTTCTGCCACTCGATGGTGCGCAGTCTGATCGGCGCGTTACTGGCCGTAGGTGATGGTGGCCGGTCGCCGGACTGGCCGGCATCACTACTTCGCCTGTCGACCCGGGCCGGTGACGTGCAGGTCGCCCGGCCACACGGGCTGACGCTGGTCGAGGTCGGGTACCCGCCCGATGCCCAACTCGCCGCTCGCGCCAAGGTGACTCGGGAGCTCCGTGCCGTTCCTCGCGGTAACCAAAGTTGATCGTCGGATTCCATTGGGTTTCCTTCTGGGCGCGACGAGAACCCGGCTCTATCCGATGATCAAGAGCGGGCGACGTAAGCTGCGGCCGGAGGCGTGAGGGCGCCTGGTGGCCCCCGCGGTCTTCAAAACCGACGTGACCCGGTATCCGGGTCAGGCGGGTTCGATTCCCGTCCGCCTCCGCACAGCGAGTCACCGATGCTCCCGGGGCACAGCACATTGTTTCTTACTAGGAAACAGAGTCTCATCTGAGGTAACCGGGTTACCCTTCAAGATGTCTCATCGTTCGGTCCGGTATCCGAAAGGCATTCCATGGCTCGACGCAGACGCCAGGCGCAACCTCGCTTGACCCAGCCGCTCGTTCGGGACAAGAGCATTCTTTCGGGTGGCGAACTACGCCCGGCTACCTGGGGTGAGGCCCTCGACCGCGCGGCGAAGGGTTTCACCGCGGCCCGCGACACCTACGGGCCGACCTCCTTCGGGATGTTCAGCTGCTCCAAGGCCTCCAACGAGACCAACTTTCTCGCCCAGAAGTTCGCCCGCTCGGTGATCGGAACCAACAACATCGACTCCTGTAACCGAACTTGACACGCGCCTAGCGTCGTCGGTCTGGCGGCAGTGTTCGGAGCAGGTGGTGGCACCAGTTCCTATCGGGATATCGAAGACACCGATTTCATCGTGCTCTGGGGGTCCAACGCGCGCGCAGCGCATCCCATCTTCTTCCACCACGTACTGGCTGGGATCCGCAACGGGGCGAAGCTCTACGTCGTCGACCCTCGCCGCACGACCAGCGCCGAATGGGCCGACCAGTGGTTGGGTCTCGAGGTCGGCAGTGACATCGCCCTGGCCAACACCCTGGCTCGCGAGATCATTGCGGCCGGACTGATCGACGCGGAGTTCATCGGACGAGCCACGACCGGCTTCGACGAGTTCCGCGAGAGCGTCGAAAGCTGGACGCTGGACCGCGGCGAGCAGGTAACCGGAATACCCGCCACGTTGATCAAGGACCTCGCGCACGCATACGCCCGGGCGGACCGCGCCCAGATCTGTTGGACTCTCGGAATCACCGAGCACGTGACCGGGGTGGACAACGTGCTGTCCCTGATCAACCTCGGGTTGTTGACCGGCAACGTCGGCAAGCCGGGCGCCGGACTCAACCCGCTTCGCGGGCAGAACAACGTGCAAGGTGGTGGCGACATGGGTGCCATCCCGAACAAGTACCCGGGCTTCCGCGACGTCGAATCCGAGGAAGACCGCAAGCGATTCGAGAAGGCGTGGGGTGTCGAACTTCCCGCGAAGAAGGGGATGCACCTCTCGGAGATGTTTGATGCAATGGCGACGCGCGACATCCGGGCGCTGTACATCGTCGGGGAAAACCCAGCCGAGTCCGAGGCCGACGCTGCACACGCCCGGAAGGTGCTTACCGACCTCGACATCCTGGTGGTGCAGGACATCGTACTGACCGCGACCGCGGAGCTGGCCGATGTGGTGTTGCCCTCGGCCGCGGACTGGTGCGAGGCAGAGGGAACCGTCACTAATTCCGAGCGCCGGGTGCAGCGCTGCCGTAAAGCGCTGGACCCCCCCGGCCAGGCCCGTCCGGACTTGCAGATCATCGCGGACCTGGCCCGCCGGATGGGTCATGCATGGCCCGAGGTGACGAGCGAGGATGCCTGGGACGAACTGCGCAGCTTGTCCAAGATGCACCAGGGAATGACCTACGCCCGGTTGGAGGAGCACGGCGGCCTACAGTGGCCATGCCCGGACGAGGAT
>JALZDV010000225.1 GCA_030862345.1 Actinomycetota bacterium
GCGTGGGCCAGCCCGGCCGTCCAGTCACCGTCGCGCCAGCACTGGTTCGCCAGCCACGACAGCTGGAAGGGCAGCAGACCGACCGCGCCCACGGACCGCGTCATCCGGACCGCGGACTCAAGCCACCGACGTGCCGAAGCATGATCTCCCACCGACGCGTAGGCGTTTGCGGCGATGACGAGGAGTTGATCGATTGACAGCGGGTCGTACTTTTCCAGGTGCTCCTCGCACCAGGCGAGCAGATCACGCGCCTGTGTGGTCTCACCGTCGATGGCCAAGGTGAGAGCCTCGACCAGCACGATCGGAAAGCGGGCCTGCGCCGGCAGGTCTCGAGCCAAGCCGGCCGCCCGGCGCGCCATTTCCACGGCTAGGCGCTGATCACCAAGGGTGACGCTCATCAGAGCGGCCTGGCTGCGCATGAATGCCGACCGAGCGGGTTCGGCGATCTCGGTTCGATCGGCCAGACCCAGCAGTTCATCGCGGGCCTCCACCGGTTGGCCACACCACATCTGAACGCGACACTGGAGGTGCTGCACCGTGGTGATCGAGTGCTGATCGTCCGTCTCGGCCAGCGCGAGCTTGAGGAGCGGCACGGCGGTCCCGACGCATCCGGCAGCCTGGCTTGTCATTGCTGTTTCCAGGATCCGCTGGATCCGCGCCGGACCCACCGGGCTCAATCGCGCTGCGCGTTCGAACAGGGCAAGGGCCGTAACGTGGTTCTGCCGAGCCGCGGCCTGCCTGGCCGCGGTGGTCAGCTGCTGCGCGATGCCCTCGTCGGGCGTAAGGGTCGCGGCCGCGAGGTGGAAAGCGCGACGCTCCGCCGCTCCCGGGCTGCGTCGCCTCTCGTAGACGGCTGCCAGTGCCTGGTGCGCGCTGCGCTTTCGCCCCGCGGCGGCTGCGTGGTAGATCGCGCTACGAACGAGCGGGTGCCGGAAGCGGATACCGCTGGTGTCCTGCAGGAGCAGACCGGCGTCCTCGGCGGCGTCCAGATCACGTCGATCGAGGCCCTGCTGGGCCAGCGCGTCGTCCACTGCGTCGTCGGCTGAACCCGCGACCGCAAGCAGCAGGACGGCGCGGCGGGTGTTCTGCGGCAGGTCCGCCATCCGCCGCTCGTAGGCGCGAACCAGCCGCCTGCTGAGGCGTACCGGCTCCACCGGCAACGTCGGTGACCAGGTGGACGGCAGGTCCAGCAGCGCGAGCGGGTTGCCGGCGGTCGCCTCCCACATTGCGCTGGACAGCTGTCCCCGCTCGGCAACCAACTGCTTGGCCGCTGCGAAGTCCAGGCCGTTGAGGGCCATCTCCGGTAGCGCGGCCAGCCACCGCTCCGCGGCCGGCGAGACGTCGACGGGGTAGCGAGCTGTGAGCACCACCGCGATGCGCTCGGCGCGCATCCGGCGGATCGAGAAGACCAATGCCTCCAGTGACGGAAGATCAAGCAGGTGTGCGTCATCCACCGCGATGAACAGTGGTTGATCTTCGGCGGAGTTCGCCAGCAGGGTGAGGGTGGCAGCGGCCACGCCAAGCCGGTCCCCGTGCACCGCAGGCCCCAGGTCCAGGGCAGCCTTCAACGCCGTGGCCTGGGCGTCTGGAAGTCCCGGCAACCCGTGGATGAGCGGCCCGAGGAGCATCGACAACGCGGCGTACGGGATGTCGGTTTCGGCTTCGTGCCCGTTGACGCGGATGATCTGGAGATCACTCGCACTTTCGGCAGCGGCGGAAAGTAGCCGGGTCTTTCCCATACCAGGGTCACCGCGGATGATCAGAACTCCGGGATTGCCTTGCACGGCATTGGCCAGCACGATCTGAAGTTGCTCATGCTCGTGATCGCGCCCAACCAGCATGAGTGGAGCCTAACGCGGCTGTAGAGTCGGAACGGACAGCTTTTCGATGACAATTTTGTGCACTGAAAGCAGCCCGTTCCATATTGTGTGCGAATGTGTGCGGTCTGCAGCATTCACACCATGGATGGGTAGCCCCGACAGGGGCCCCGGCGGCCGCGGCCGGCGCCGTACCCACCATTGGCGTCCAGCGCGGCGAGCTCGCGACGCAGTCTCGCGAAGCACCTGGCCCGGGTAGGTCCGATACTCCCGATCGGCATGCCGAGCCGCCGCGAGATCTCGGTATAGGGCAGTGGGGGCTCGATGACGAGCAGGGTGGGAAGGTCCTGGTCGCGGCGTGACAGCCGGCGCTGTGCTGTTTGTATCAGCGTCAGTTGCTCCCGCTGAAGTGTCTCCTCCTCGGGCGATCGCGGCTCGGTGCGCATCACGATGGTGTGGCCCTGCGTGCCTCCGATCAGCTCGGTGTCGTCGATGCGAGGGCTCTCTCGTTGACGGAGGCTGAGCGCCTTGAGACATTCATGGTGCAGGATGCTGCGCAGCCAGCCGCCGAGCGCCTGCGCGCTTCGCAGCGTCTCGATGTTCGTTACCGCGGCCAGCCAGGTCTGTTGCACCACGTCCTTGGCGGTGGGGCCGTCGAGCCCTCGGGCTCTGGCCACGCGCTGAAGGTGGTCGTCAAACCGGTTGACGATCTCTCGCCAGCTCGTCGCGCAGCCTGCTCTAGCTGCAGTGACAAGTTCTGTCAGGTCCGTTTCGAGGTTGACCCAGGTGGCGCTCGGGGTGGGTAATTCGGTCGTTGTCACGGTCGTGGACCTCCAGCCCGTTGCCACTGGCATGTACCTCGTACATCCATACGTACGATGTCCATGACGATAGAAAGTCCCAGCCCCGTCTGGATCCGGGGAATCCCCAGGTCTGCAACCAGGGGCTGGCCGGGTAGCGCTAGGGAGCCGTCCGGCGCCGTCCTCCCTGCTGCCAGCCGCTGGTGAGCTTGATCATCACGTATCGTTGCCGACCTGACCGGGTTCAGCGGCTAAGGGAGTCCGAAGTGATCAGCACGATCGAGGTCGCCGAACAGGGAATCCCCCTGGCATATACGTTCGAAGACTTGATGCGTTACCACGGTCCGGGTTCTCCCGGGGGCGTGGCCCATGCGTTCAAGGTGATGGAACGCGTGCTGCCACTC
>JALZDV010000220.1 GCA_030862345.1 Actinomycetota bacterium
GGATTGATCGAGGACTTGAAGCCGACCTGAGCACGGCGGAGCGGGCCGAGCTCGCCGCTGCTCGCAAGCGCATACGCGAGCTGGAGACCGAGGTCGCAGTCCACCGTCGGGCCACCGAGCTGCTGAAGGAGCGCACCGACCCAAAAGGAGGTTCGCGGCCACCAAGGTGATGGCCGCTGAGGGGCTCCCGGTGGAGGTCGCCTGCCGAGTGCTCGGGGTGTCGGAGTCTGGCTATTACGCGTGGCGGTCCCGGGCACCGTCAGCACGTGCGGTCCGCCACGACCTCCTCACCGAGGTCATTCGCAGGGTGCACAGCGACTCCCGCGGCGTCTACGGATACCGGCGCGTGCACGCCGAGCTCACGCTCGGGCACGGGCTCATCGTCGGTCACGAGGCTGTCCACCTCCTGATGCGCCGCGCAGGGATCGAGGGCATCTCGGGCCGACCGCGCTATCGACGGATCCCGAACGTGGCCACCGCCAGCGACCAAGTCGACCGCCAGTTCCACCGTGACCAGCCAGACCAGCTGTGGGTGACGGACATCACCGAGCACCCCACCCGCGAGGGCAAGGTGTACTGCACCGTCGTCCTGGACGTGTTCTCCCGCCGGGTCGTCGGGTGGTCAATCGACTCAGCCCCGACGGCCGCGCTGGTGACCAACGCGCTCGGCATGGCGATCCAGCAACGTCAGCCCGCCGAGGGCACGGTGATTCACTCGGACCAGGGGACGCAATTCACATCTTGGGCATTCACCTGTCGGGCGCTCGACTCGGGCCTCGTGCCCTCGATGGGCTCAGTCGGCGACTGCTTCGATAACGCCGTCATCGAATCGTTGTGGAGCCGGATGCAGGTCGAGCTCCTTGACCGGCAGAAGTGGAAGACCCGAGTCGAGTTGGCGAACGCCATCTTCGAGTACCTCGAGATCTTCCACAACCGCCAGCGTCGACACTCCGCGCTTGGCATGCTGTCGCCAGTCCAGTTCGAAGCAGGGCATCAACCAACGACAGCGGCATGAGTCCAGTCAGCCGACACCACGCAACCCAGGGCAGCCCAGAGCCTCCGCGGATCCCGGGGCGGTTCAGTTGTCATCATGGCCGCTGAGCCGGCGGTAGGGGGCGGCACGCGCGCCGCTCTGGCGACGTCCTTAGGAGATACGGCTAAGCGCTTTGGCGGCCCGTCTCCTCAGGACGCCCGCAGCCTCCACCGACGGAGCGCAATCCAAGCCCAGATGAACTCGACGATCCCGAACGGCCAGGCGCCCGCCAGGAAGCCGTAGACGCTTGATAGAACGCAGCCAGCCGGGAAGCCGAGTACGAACTGCCGGCCGCGATGCTCGAGGGCATACATCGTCATCATGAACGTGAGCGCGACGACCCCGAAGGCGGTGACAGCCAAGGTCCCAGTGGATCACGCCTGCCTCTCTCGCCGGCGTTTCGGGGCACGCCGGTCCGGAGTCGGGTGCGTCGTTGGGGACAGTCTGGGACGGAGGTCCGCAGCGCGCCTTGCCCGGGGCGCTCGCCCCAAGCCCAACTCGCCCCGCCGGTCGCTCACGCCGGCGGAGAAGAGGGCACTCGACAACCGCCCATTCGGCTCGGCTGGCACGAGGCCCGTGCTCTGCGGTAGCCGACTGGTTCGCTAGCCGCTGCTGGGAACGGCGTGGTGGCAATGTCCGGTTCGGCCCTCATGCGGGATGCTGTTGTCGGCTGGCTCCGGAGCCGTCGCCCGGGCATCCTGAGTGCCTTCGTTGCAGGCAGACTCCGAAACCGGCTGGGGCTCTTGTGCCATGGCCGTCATGGGGACCATGGACGCGCACAGCGCAATAGCCAGTGCGCCAAGACGTCTTGTCATCGGTTGCTCCTTCGGGATCACGTGGTCGGGTCGGAGAAGGTGCCCTGCAGGGAGAAGACGACATCGGAAAGCACGCCGAGCTGGGCGCAGGTGGCCTCCCGGCTTGCCAGGCAGGTGAAGACACCGGTGATCGTCCCCTCACCGGTGATGTCCTCGAACACGCCGGTTCCTCCGGTGATCTCGAAGGTGCCTGTGAACCGGACCTCTCCACCTGTCTGCTTGTAGGTGCCCTCGAAGGCGATGAAGAGCTGGTTCTCCGTCTCCTCGCCGTCCAGGCAGAGGATCGTGGTGATCTCCCCCTCGACTGTGCCCTGGTTTCCCTGGGTGGGAGTGAGGGTGGCCTCCACAAAGTGGCGAACCGACGCCGGGTCTTCGATGCCGGGATAGTCGGGGGTGAAGTCGAGGGCGGTGTCGTTGAACGGTGCCGGACGGCTGCACGGGATCGACGAGTACGTGCCCGAGCTCTGCTCGGTCACCGGGAACGGCAGCGGCGAGGTCGGGAAAAGCGTGTCGGTGAACTGCGAGCTGTGCGCGTGGACGGTGAGGCTGATGTTTCCGCTGGCTCCCCCTTCCGACTTGGGGGGCTTGGCTACCGCAGGGCCCATCGTGGCGGTGAACGCAAGAACCACCAACGCGACAGCGAAGGGCTTTTTCAGCATCGGACCTCCAAGGTGTGAGGTTGTCTTCGTTCGGCGGCACACGCACATGTCGAAGCGCATCACACCGCCGGGCAGCCAACTGCCCCGATCAGGCGGCGGCTAAACCAGGCCCAGCTCTGCGACGAGATGCGCACTAGGCTAAGGCACGGGTTCGAAT
>JALZDV010000221.1 GCA_030862345.1 Actinomycetota bacterium
GCGCCGGCCTGCTGCCGCACTTCATCGAGCTGAACAACCGGGTGCTCGACCGCTTCTCGACCGAGGAGCGGTCCAAGATCGGAATCCACACCTGCCCCGGCGGCGCCCGCGACTCGGTACACAGCGCGGACGTGCCCTACAACGACCTGCTGCCGAGCATGTTCTCGATGAACGCCGGTTACTTCCTCATCCAGCTCGCGAGCGAGCGGGACAGGGACCCGGTGTACCAGTCGATCGGGGAGCACCTCCGTGACGACCAGATGGCCTACATCGGGGTCTGCGTGACGCAGAGCCCCCGGCCGGAGAGTGCCGAGGAGGTCCGCGACCAGCTGGTGCGGGCGGCGAACTTCATCTCGAAGGAGCAGCTCGGCTCGACGGACGACTGCGGATTCTCGCCGTTCAGCATCGACGAGAAGCCCAACCACGGCTCGCCTGACTACGCCCGCGACGTGGCATTCCAGAAGATCAAGAACCGGGTCGAGGGCACCAAGATGGCCGCGGAGAAGCTCGGCGTCTCCTGATCGGTTGGCCATTGGTTCGCGAAACGCCGTTGGTTCACGAATCGCTGGAACAGGCCGGCCGCTCCTCGTGAGCGGTCGGCCTGTTATTAATGAGCGGTACCTCGGCCCCGCCCCACCCGCTGGCGAAGTCCCGCTGTTCGCCAGCCGTGGCATTGTCCTCCATCATGCGCGCTCCTCCGGAGAATGGTTCGCGAACCTGCCGTACCGCCGGCCAATGACGCTGGCCGAGACAAGGCAGCCAACGCCGACGAGTGGATGCGCGTGCCGTGAGAGGTATTCACCGACTACCGCTGCCCGGCAGCAGACATGCTGCGCCGGACCGACCCCGCCGACCTACTGGTCACCGGCGCGCTCGAGGACAGCCCGACCGTGCCCACCTGGAGCACGGGCCGAATGGTGCTGATCGGCGACGCGGCACACCCCACCTTGTCCAGCTCCAGGCAGGCCGGGCGCCTCGCCCGCCGTCGAAAGTGCCGCGCAGGTGGCTCGCTGCCCACGGCACCTCAGTCACTGTTGACGGTCACGTCGCCCTCCGACACCATGGTCGAGCACGGTTCGCCAAATTTCTAGCAACAGAGGAGAAGCCATGCGCGCCAGGTTCGCTGACGATGATCCGTGAGGCGTCCGCTGAAGGCCGCCGTTTCTCCCGCGTCCGGGTGGTGAACTTGCCGCTCTCTAACTACAGCCGCTTCGGGGTGTTCTGCTCCGAGCATACCCATGCGGCCGGCGAAGACATCCGCTATCTGAGGCGAGACGATGCCGCAGACCTACCGGACTACGACTACTGGTTGTTCGACTCGCACAAGCTGGTGCGGATGCACTTCGATGACGACGAGAACTTCCTGGGCGGTCACATCGTCGAAGACCCGGTCGTGATCGTGGCGCACAACTACTGGCGTGATGCCGCCTGGCACCGCGCCGTGCGACGGGACGACTTTGCCACCGAATAGAGTCACCGGCGTGACCAGTGTTCACGAGGCACGCGACGCATTGGGCAAGCGACTCCGCGAGCTGCGCCAACGTGCCGGCATGAGCGGTCGGCAGCTCGCGGAGTTCTTGTCATGGCCGCCGTCCAAGGTGTCCAAGCTGGAGAACGGCCGACAGACCCCGGTCGACGACGACATCCGTGGATGGACGCGAGCAACCAACAGTGAGGCCGAGGCGGAAGCCCTGCTCGCCTCGCTGCACACGCTTGAGGTACAGCACGCCGAGTGGCAGCGGCAGCTCAAGACCGGCCTGAGGCCGCATCAGCAAGAGATTGCCGAGCTGGACGCCAAGACGCGGCTCTTCCGGGCGTTCGAGTCCACCTTCATCCCTGGTCTGCTTCAGACGGCCGCGTATGCCCATTCGCGCTTCGTCCAGAGCATCGCCGTGTTCAAGGTGCGCAACGACATCAACGAGGCGGTACAGGCGCGGGTGCAACGGCAGGAGATTCTGTACCGGCCGGACAAGCGATTCCACTTCGTGCTGACCGAGGCGGCCTTGCGCTACCGGCTGTGCCCATCCGAGGTCATGTTGGGGCAGCTTGATCGGCTGGTCTCCTTGTCCGCACTGCCGAACGTGAAGCTCGGCGTCATCGGCTTTGAGACGGCGTACGTGGTCGCGCCCGCTCATGGCTTCTGGCTGCTCGACAACGACCGGGTGATGGTCGAGACCTTCTCGGCCGAGCTGAACCTTGCCCAACCGCACGAGCGTGCCCTCTATGGCGCCGTCTTCGACTCGTTGGCAGCCGTTGCCAGCTACAGCCGTGCCGCGCGGGCGATCATCAACCGTGTCATCGACGATCTTGCCTCGGAGGCGCCGGAGGATGGCGAGTGATTTCTAGGACATACCTCCGTTAGTGGCGTTTGCTGGAATTGTCAAGAAACTCTCTGTTCAGGTCCCTTCTTGCTCTCTACTCTCCGATGAGGGACGGCGAACCGCGTCCATTCCCACCGATGCGGAGAGAACAAGGTGACCAACCACGATGCCCTGCTGAGCGATGAACAGATCGCGTCCTGTCTTCGCCAGCGGCTCTTGCGTGATGGGCATGAGTGACACGGTGGTGGTGCTGCTCGGGCTGCTGACCTGGGCGCTGGTCGTCGGGCCGGTGTTCCTGCTGTGGTGGCTGCCCGATCACCGTGAGGTCCGAGCGCTCAAACGCCGCTCGGCGGCACAGTTCGCCCGGGAGCGCAGCGAGACCACAGCCGGGGACCGCTACCGGCACCGGACGGGCAGGCGGTGAGCGGGCGGGACACGGCGCTGGCGGTGCCGCTGCGCCAGGCCGAGTGGATGCTCGGCGAGGCGGCGTTCGAGGGCGGCGGCGGCCGCTACCGGGATTCGCAGCGGCGCGAGCTGGCGAGCGTGCTCGACGAGCTGTCGGCGGCCCTGCGGGAGCCGACCGACCAGGCCGCGCCGACGGTGATCGAGGCCGACCGGCGATGAGATGAAGTGAGTAGTTGCGGTTAGCCGGCTTCGACGAAGTCGGCGAGCTCGCGTAACTCGCGGCCGCCGCGCCGGTCGCGGCGCAGCATCTGCGTCACCATGTCGTGCACGCGGCGGGTGAACATCAGCTGCTCGGGTGCGGCTGCTCGGGCGGCGCCCAGCGCGGCGAGTGCTTCGTCGTCGTGGCGGCGCAGGTAGTGCGACCAGCCCACGGTGATCAGGTGTGAGCGCGGCGCTCGGCCAGCTCGGGGGGCAGCGCGGTCTCGTCGACATGCTCGGCTTGGGTGAGCGCGTCGGTCGGATCGCCCATCTCGGTGGCCAGCCACACCCGGTGGATCGCGACGTTGGTGGGGCCGAACGTGGCACTGAGAGGAGCATCCTGAGACAGGCCGGTATTGAGCGGAGGTTGCGGTGAACGGCTACGCGGTGATCATCGAGCGGGGCGACGACGGTGGGTTCGGCGCGTGGAGCCCGGAGTTGCCGGGCTGCGTAGCCGTCGCCAGCACCTACGACGAATGTGTCGCGCTCATGTGCGAGGCGCTTCCTCTGCACATCGACAGCCTGCGTCGATACGGCGAGCCGGTGCCCGAGCCGACCACGGTCGGGGTTCTGACTGTGCAGGCGGCATAACCGCTGATCGATGAGCACGAGACGCGGCAGGTCCACTTGGCGTATCCGAGGCTTCGCGACGATCCCGAGCAGTGGGCCGACTACCAGCAGGAGCTCCGGCTTGCGGAGAACACAGCCTCCGACGGACTCGGCAACGTCCGCGACGAGTACCCCGAGTACAACCAATGATCCGTCCGCCGCGATCGAGCCGCCGCATGTTCTGGGGGCCACGGTCTCGATCTTCTTCTGGAGGCTCGCCGAGTCGGGATAGAGCTGGGCGAACGTACCTGCCGCCCCGATCAACTCGGCAGCGCCGCGCCCACCGTCGACAAGCGCATGACGCACTGCCGCGCACACCCCGGCCCCCACCGCGATCGTCCGGGCAGTGTCAAGTTCCGACGGGTGGTTGGTGGGGTAGGTGTGACCGCCACCACCGGCGAGACGCCGTGCACCCGGCAGTTCTCGATCTGCGGCTCGGCCGCCACCCCAGAAGACACCGAATCTCAGTGACCATCGACGGTGACACCATCGAACTCGAGCGGGCCACCGGCATGCAGCAACAAGACCTCGTGGATGCCTACATACGTCGGCATACTGTCGAGTAGTACATGGCACGACGAGTGGCGCTCGTGATCGCCAGCTACCAGTACGAGGATGCCGGGCTGCGCCGGTTGACCACCCGGCGCACGACGCAGAGTCCTTCGCCGCGGTCCTGCGGGATCCGGACATTGCCGGGTTCGAGGTCACCACGTTGATCGACAAGCCACACTACCGGGTGGGCGAGGCCATCGGCGACTTCTACCGCGACCGGCGCAGCGACGACCTCACGCTGCTCTACTTTACCGGCCACGGCGTTAAAGACGACGACGGCCGCCTATACCTGGCGATGGCCAACACCCGACGCGACAGTCTGCTGTTCACGTCGCTGCCTGCAGAGCATATCGACTACGCGATGTCGAGCTGTGTGTCGCGGCAGAAGGTGCTGATCCTCGACTGCTGCTACAGCGGGGCGTTCCCGGCCGACCGACTTGTGAAGGCCGACACCGAGGTACATGCACTGGAGCGGTTCCAGGGCCGCGGACGGACCGTGCTGACCGCGTCCGATTCCACGCAGTACTCATTTGAGGGCAACCAGCTGCACGGCGACGCTACCCAGTCAGTGTTCACCCGCTACCTCGTCGAGGGTCTCCGCGACGGCAGTGCCGACCTCGACGGCGACGGGGACATCACCCTCGACGAGCTGTACAGCTACGTCTACGACCGGGTCGTCGAGGACATGCCGCAACAGCGCCCGAAGAAGCAGGACAACGTCGAAGGCCGCATCATCATCGCGAGGAACATCAACTGGTCCCTACCAGGATACCTGCGCAACGTGCTCAACAGTCCGATCGCAACGGATCGCCTCGGCGCCCTGGACGGACTCGCTCATCTGTACCGGATCGGCAACGACATCGTGCGTGATTGCGTCAGAGACGAGATCCAGCACCTAGCCGACGACGACAGCAGGCTAGTATCCGCCGCAGCGACCGTCCGGCTGCGGTCCATCCTTTCGCAGCCGTCGGAGCGCCCGGTCGAGCAAGTGCCCGCGGGCTCAAATCTCGAGGCGAAGAAGACGTCCGAATATGGGACAGGGGGGTAACTACGCCCCAGCCAGCTCAGCAGGCTGAATCCTCCGTCCCTGGTGCGTTGCCAGTGCAACCATCCGATCGTGACTTTTCAACTATCCGACCGCCGGGACAGCCGTCCGGAGAGTCACAATCTGCACCGCCCAGCGTCAGCTTGGGACCGGGACTCTCAGAGGAACTGCTTTGGCTGTCCCGGGTTCAGTCTTGGCGGGCCGATTCCTTCGACACATTCGAGAAACATGCGTCGGCGCCGACCGCCGCGAGTTCGCCGGCGCCGCCGAGGGCAAAACGCGAAGGCACCATAATTCTGACCATAATTCTGACCATCACGGTCATAGTGATAGTGATTCTGCTACTAACTGTGATCGGTGCCGGCCTCATCTTGGAGTCAGGGTGAGTGCACCATCGGGAATGATAGCGTTCTGATTATCCGCTCCAGCATTGGGCCGGCGGACACCACCTACAATATGGTCGGGGAGGAAGTCGAGCCCGGATTGGAGGGGCGGCTCGAAGACACGCGCAGGCGGCGGCACCGTCCGAGGGCGTCACCAACATCGGAGACATCTTCGGCCCGGCCTGCGACCAGGTGCCGACCGAGGGCGAGGGCTCGACCCAGGACATGGTCGACGACCCGGTGGGCACCGCAGCCAGCAGTAACCCGCTGCTGACCCACCCTGACACAGATCGTCATGGCCGCCAACCTGGTGGACTCGCTGAACGACACAAACGCGCGGTACGCCGTGTTCGCCCCGGCGAACGGCGTACGAGGAGCTTGAGGCATCCTCGCCGGGCATCACTGACTAGCTGCTGGCCGAGTCCGAGAGCCAGCTGACACCGTGCTGACCGACCACGTGATCCCGCAGCGTTACGATGCCCAGAGCCTCTTCTACGCGGCTTCAGTCGCCAGCGTTCAGGGTGACAGGATAGAGATCACCGGCACCCCAGACGCGCCGCTGGTCAACGGCAACCAGGTGCTCTGCAGCAACATTCCGACCGCGAACGCCACCATGTTCGTGATCGACTCGGTGCTCACGCCGCCAGCCGCCTGAGCTGGCACACCCCCGGTGCGGCCGTCAAGTGTCCCGCTGGAAGGGCTCGGCCCGGCCGCGCCGCCTGCACCTGGGGCCAGCGCTCCGACAGAGAGGGCAAAGAAGTCTCCGGCCGGCTGGTTGAGGTAGTCCGCCCGTCCTCGGAACAGTCCGACGATCTCGTCCCCGCGCTCATCGAGGCCCACCATGATGTTGCGCAGCGAGCATCGGTTCGATCTGGGCTGCCGCCGCGGCCCCGTACGCCTCGGCGAAGCGCTGACCAAACTCGGTGCGCTCGACCCGGTACTCCTGGGTCCCCACGGTCTCGATCACCAGGGTGGCCACCATGCAGCCGAGCTGGACCGACCGCTCCAGGCCGAGGTCCGCGGCGACCCCGGCGAGGAAGCCCGCCCGCAGGGCGTCGCCGACACCGGTCGGGTCCGCCTTGCGCCGCTCGCGGGGAGGCGTGACGGCGATGTCCGGCTCGCCGGTGCGGTGCACGGTCACGGCCTCAGGCCCCCGGGTGGTGATCCAGGTGCCGACCTTGCCCAGGATCTCCCCGTCCGTCCAGCCGCTCTTCTGCGCGAGGAGCTTGCGCTCGTATTCGTTGGTGACCAGGTAGGTCGCGTCGTCGACCAGCCCGCGGATCTGGCCGCCGTCGAGCCGGGCGAGCTGCTGGCCCGGGTCGGCCATGAACGGGTAGCCCCGCTCGCGGCACTCGCTGGTGTGCCGGGTCATGGCGTCCGGGTCGTTGGGCCCGATGACGACCATGTCG
>JALZDV010000231.1 GCA_030862345.1 Actinomycetota bacterium
ACATCGCTGTTCTCACCGAGGCCGATGCTCGCATCGGTGATCCGGTGGTATGAACGAGACACGTCCAGCACGTCCTCGATAAGGAGTTCTGTGAACACCGGCAATTCCGATGATGCCGCCAGGCCGGGCAGCGAATTTCTCGACGAGGCGATGAGCCAGGACGAGGTGACCGCACGCAATCGGGAGGCCACGACCGCGGCCATCGCCGGTGCCCTGACAACGGCAACCGGTCGCACATCGCATGCCAAGAAAGCTTGGCGCAAGCCTCCGATTTGGCTCGTCGCCGCCGTAGCCGCGCTGGTCATCGGACTCGTCGTCGGCCTGCTCGTCGGGAGGGGGAACGACCCGGCCCCGGTGGCCTCGGCGCCGGAGTCGACACCACCGGCAACGTCGACGGCGATCCCGCAAGTTGTGACGTCGTTGGCCCACATCGCCCCGGTCCAGGTGATCATTCCGTCGATCGGCGTCGATTCCCCATTGGTGAACCTGGGTCTCAATGCCGACGGAACCCTCGAGGTCCCCGCCGACTACGACAAGGCTGGTTGGTTCACTGGCGGCAACTACCCTGGCGACCCGAGCGGCCCACCCGGTTTGATCGCCGGGCATGTCGACGACTACACCGGCCCGGCCGTCTTCTACGACCTCACGAAGTTGGTGGCCGGCGACGAAGTACACGTCGTCCGCGCTGACAATACCGTGGCGGTTTTTGTGGTTTCAGTAACGGCCACATATCCCAAGAGCGAGTTTCCCGCCGCTGAGCTGTATGCGCCGGTGGAGGGTTCGGAGATCGTCCTGATCACCTGTACCGGTGAGTTCAACCAGAACGCCAGGTCGTATGTGGACAACTTCGTCGTGCGAGCTCAGCTGAACATGGACCGCAGCCTCGCGGAGAGCAATCTACGGATGGCACAAGGCCTGACCCCACCCGCGGTCAACCAGGAGAACGCCTGATTCGATGATGACCAAACGCACTGCGATCAGTGCGGTCGTGGCCGGTGTGCTCCTGCTGTTGGTGACCGCAGGCGGTGTCTATAACCTGCTGGCCGACGACGGGACGAGCAGGACTGCCTTCGATGAGCAGCCGGTGCAGCAGGTCGATCCGCTGACCCAGGCCATCGAGGCAGCCCAACAGCGCCTGGAAAATCTTCCAGGTGACTACAGCACATGGGCCGAGCTGGGTTCGGCCTACGTCGAACAGGCTCGGGTGACTGCCGACCCCTCGTACTACCCGAAGGCGGAGGGTGCGCTGCAGGAATCTCTGGCATTGCGGCCAGCGGACAATGACGCCGCGTTGACCGGTTTGGGTGCCCTGGCCAACGCGCGCCACGACTTTGCGGCCGCGGCGGACCTTGCCCGTCGGGCCTTGGAGATCAACTCCTACAGTGCCACGGCCTACGGCGTATTGACCGACGCACTGACCCAACTCGGCGACTACCCTGGGGCGACCGCGGCCGTGCAACAGATGCTCGCACTCCGGCCCGGTATCGCGTCGTTCACCCGCGCTTCGTATGACTTCGAACTGCACGGCGACATCGACAACGCCCGCGCCGCACTCGAACAAGCACTAGAAGGCGCCCAGGGCAGCGGCGCTGAGTCGTTCTGCCGCTACTACCTCGGCCAACTCGCGTTCACCAACGGCGACCCGGACGGGGCGGCGGAGCAGTTCGCTGCCGGGCTCGATCTTTCGCCGAACGATCCCAGCCTGATCCTCGGTCAGGCCAGGGTTGACGCCGCGCAGGGCGATGTCGAGCAGGCGGTACGCGGTTTTCAGAACGCGGTCAACGCACGCCCGTTGCCTGAGAATTTGATCGAGTTCGGGCAGTACCTCGAGTCACTGGGCAGGATGGACGAGGCCCAGAGCCAATTCGACCTGGTGACTACGGTTCGCACCCTGTTCGCCGAGAACGGTGTCGCCGATGATCTGGGCACCGCGCTGTTCGCGGCCGACCACGGTGACCCGGCGACGGCCGTCACTGCGGCCCAAGCCGAATATCAGCGCCGGCAGAACATCGACTCTTCGGACGCAATGGCGTGGGCGCTCTACAGCGCGGGGCGGTACGCCGAGGCCTTGCCCTACGCGACGGCGGCCACCTCGATCGGCGGAGCGAACGCGTTGTTCCTCTATCACCGGGGAATGATCGAGTCAGCACTGGGAATGCGGGAGCAGGCTCGCGACTCGCTCTCCCTGGCACTCGAGACGAACCCATACTTCTCGCCGTTGCACCAGGATGAGGCGCAGGCGGCGCTGGCAGCACTCGGTGGGCCCAACTGAGCAAGCCCGCGCGAGCCGGAATCGTGCTGGGCGGGATTCTGGCTTTTGTGCTGATACCCGTCGGGACGGCGCAGGCCCATCCCCTCGGCAACTTCACGGTCAACCACTACAACGCGCTGTCCATCTACCCCGATCGACTCGACGTCTTATCCATTGTGGACAGCGCGGAAATACCAACGGCGCAGGAACTCCAGAGCCTTTCCCCCGACGGGTCTCCTAGCCCGCAACAGCTCAAGGATGCTGCCCCTATCCAGTGCGCGGACCTCAGCGCGGCAGTGACGGCCACAGTTGACGGGCAGGCCCTGAATTGGACGATGGGAGGCACCCTGCTCGAAACGGTACCCGGCGCTGCCGGGCTCCCGACCCTGCGCCTTACCTGCAGGTTCAGTGCGGATGCGGACTTCGGTGCCCCGCGCAGCCTCAGCTTCGTCGACACCTACCGGGACGACCGCGTCGGCTGGCGCGAAATCACCGCCGACGGGTTCGGCGTACGACTTTTGGACTCCCCCGTCCCGGTGACCAGTACCAGTGACGAACTCCGAAACTATCCGGTCGACCTGCTCGCCTCGCCATTGGAGCAGCGCAGTGTGCAGTTACGCACCGAGCCCGGCCAGAACAACGGCTCGGGCGCCGCGATCACTCCGTCGTCGGGCGATCCGTTCAGTTCCTTTCTCGCCTCGATGGATCGCGGTCTGGAGGACCTGATCGGCGGTGAGCTGACGCTGCTGGTCGGCAGCTTGGCGGTCCTGCTCGCGGTAGCCCTCGGCAGCGGTCACGCGCTGCTGCCGGGGCATGGAAAGACCATGATCGCCGCCTACCTCGCGACCCGGCGGGGGCGTGGTCGGGATGCACTCCTGGTCGGTGCGACGGTCACGGCGACACACACCGCGGGTGTCCTGTTGCTGGGTTTGGCGATCTCGGTCTCCAGCACCCTGGCCGGCGAGGAGGTACTGCGCTGGCTCGGCATCATCAGCGGCCTGCTGGTCGCGGCGATCGGTGCGTACATGCTGTGGGCCGCCCTACGAGCACGCAAGACCGGTAACGGGCGCCGCGCGGAGGTCCCGGTCCTAGCCACCGCCTCGGTGCCGGCCGGGCAGCTCGCGCCAGCTGTCCACGACCATGACCACGACCACGACCACGACCACGATGACTCTCCGCACGACCTCCGCGAGCATGACCACGGCCACCCTCCCCACGGGCATGCGCCGCACGACCACCAGCACGGCGGTTGGTGGGCTGCCGGCCACTCGCACGAACCGGCGATCGGTCGCAGTGGCCTGATCGGAATGGGCATCGCGGGCGGTCTGGTACCGAGCCCCTCCGCCTTGATCGTCCTCCTCGCCTCAATTGCTCTGGGGCGCACCGTCTTCGGCGTCGTCCTCGTGATTGCTTATGGATTGGGAATGGCCGTCACCTTGACCGTCGCCGGGCTTCTGCTCGTACGCCTACGCGGCCGCCTCGACCGGCGAGCGGCCCGCACCGACCGCGCCGGGGGTCGAAGCGTGATGGCGGCGATTTCAGCTGCGCTGCCGACGGTGACTGCCACGCTGGTTCTCCTCGTGGGTCTCGGACTCGCCCTCCGGGGGCTGCTACTCGGCGCCTGAGCCGGCGCGGGGCCACCCGCGGAGCGTGCCGTAGGCTTACTGAGCCGGCCTCCCGGCACGGCGTTCGCGCCGCCTTAGCTCAGTCGGCAGAGCGGCTCACTCGTAATGAGCAGGTCATCGGTTCGATTCCGATAGGCGGCTCCACCAATGGCCATCGGGTCGAATAGATGCTCCGGCACTCCTTGATCGGATCACCGTCGGCAGCTACGGGCCCCTGTCCGAGGCCCCGCGCGCCGAGGCGTCGGCGTCGTGGCTTGGTCAGCCAACCGACGGGATATATCGTCTACCCGGGAGGATCAAATGCCAACGTTCGTAGTGGACCCGGAAGGACCTCGCTCGACGCGGTTGAAGGTAGCCGCACCTCGTCAGGTCCGATCGCTCGACGGGGCCGTGGTGGGTCTGCTGGACAACGCCAAGCCAGGGGCCCGGGAGTTGTTCGACGGGATGATGCCAAAGCTCTCGGAGTTGGGGGTCAAGGACTTCGTCTACAGACGCAAGGTCCATCCGGCAGGGCCCAGCCCGCACGTCGCCGAAGTCGCGGACCTGGTAGACGTCGCCATCAGTGCTCTCGGCGATTGAGGAGCCTGCACGTCGTGGAGTCTCCACGACGCCATGGAAGTCGAGAAGCGCGGTACGCCGGCGGTCCTGATCGCCACAGAAGTGTTCGTGACGCTGGCCCGAGCCGAGGCTGAGGCCTTCGGTATTCCCAGTTTCGACGTACTCGTGGTGCCGCATCCGCTGGCCAGTCTTGCATCGCAGGCAATCCACCGCCACGGCGAAGACCTAGTCGATGAAGTTGTCCGTGTGCTGACGCTCGGGGCAGACCAGTGACAACCATCGAGCTGGCCGAATCCGAAGCGACAGAAGAGGGTTTCAACAGCTTCGCCCTGGAGCGGGGATGGGGCGACGGTCTTCCGCTCATCGCCCCCACGACGGAGCGGTTAGCAGCTCATCTTCGGTACTGCCCGTACGACCCTGACCGGTCAATCGGCACTGTGCCGCCGGCCAATCATGAGGCGACCTACGAAGCCGTGGCGGCCAACGCCATCATGGCAGGCTGCCGTCCGGAGTACCTGCCGGTGATCGCAGCCGCCGTCTCGGCCTTGCTGGACCCGGCTTTCAACCTCTACGGGCTGCAGGCCACGACGAATCCCGGCGGTCCGCTGGTGCTGGTCGGCGGTCCGGTAGCCGAGGAAATCGACTGCAACGGTGGCGGCAATGCTTTCGGCCAAGGCTGGCGCGCTAATGCGACCATCGGCCGCGCCATCCGACTGATCCTGAACAACATCGGTGGAGCCAAGCCACAGGTGATCGACCGAGCGACTCAAGGGTTCCCGGGGAAGTACAGCATGTGCGTCGCGGAGAACCGCTCGAAGACGCCATGGCCGGAGTTCCATGTCAGCCGTGGGATGGAACCCTCCGACAGTGCTGTCTCGGTGTTCTCGGTCCAAGGCTTCCATAACATCATCGACCTCACGAGCAGCACGGCACGCGATGTGCTCCTCACGATGTCAGCCGGCATGTCCGCGTGGGGCACCAACGACATGACGCATGGCGGCCAGCCGGTGATCGTCCTGGCCCCCGAGCATGCGAACGTGATTGCCGGGCAGGGATGGAGCAAGTCCGACGCCAGCCGGTTCATCTTCGAGCATGCGCGTTTCGACCTGCGCGTCCTGCCGCGCGCCGCCCAGGAACTCATGCTGACCCGGCGGCCGCAGTGGATCAATCCCGCAAGCTTCCCGGTCGCGGACACTCCCGAGGACATCCACATCCTGGTTGCCGGAGGCCCGGGAATTCATGCCATGTACCTGCCGAGCTTCGGTGCCAGTCGGATCATCACACGACGTCTGGACCTCGAGGACGGGCGACCGGCTAGATCAATTTCCGACTTCCGCCAGGAGAACTGAGGCCGACGTCAACAGCGGCCGGTGGCGCGTTCCTCCAGGTCGCCGACGGGGATCACGAGGAGCCGAACCCACGGCTGGGAAGAAACTACCTACTCCCTTCCACTCTCAACATATAGCCCCCCGGGGGTCTTGCGGCAAGACCCGGGTCGTGCCGCAGAATCGCCGGCCGAGGCCAGAACCTGCGGAAATGGGAGTCGCGAAATGCGTGTGTTGTTGTCAACGACTGGGTCGCGGGTTACGAATCTCCGTTTAGGGCTGATGTCGTGAATCCCATGACTACCAGCGCTTTGACCTTCCCAGCCACGTCACCCGCAAGGCCGACCCGACGCTGATCGCCGGCGACGAGCAGCACTTCGCGGCCATCGCGGAGAGCCTCGAGCAGTCGATCGCCGACCTGTCAGACCGCCTCGATGCCGAGCGCAAGGCGCCCGGCGGCATCGGACAGGCGGCGATGGACCGGGACATGGAGATCCATCGGTTGACGGCTCGGCTGCGCACCCTGCGTCGCTTCGGTTTGGATCTGTGCCTCGGACACATCGTCAGCACAGACAACCCTGAGCCCGTGTACATCGGACGACTTGGCCTCACGGACAGCGCGGGACGTCGGCTGCTGCTCGACTGGCGCTCCTCTGCGGCTGAGCCGTTCTTCGGAGCGACCCACGCCAACCCGATGAGTCTGGCAAGCCGCCGCAGGTATCGCTGGACCCGCGGCCGGATCAGTGACTACTGGGACGAGATGTTCACCGCAGAGGCAATGGTCGGGTTTGCAAGGAGGGCAGTGCTGGATGACCAGTCCGCCTTCATCGCCAGCCTGGGCAGCGACCGGTCATCCCGGATGCGAGACGTGCTCGGCACCATCCAGGCCGACCAGGACGCCATCATCCGCGCGGGATCCTGCGGCGCTCTCGTGGTCGACGGCGGTCCGGGTACGGGGAAGACCGTCGTCGCTCTGCACCGCTGCGCCTACCTCCTCTACGCCGACTCACGCCTGCGTCACCGCCGGGGAGGTGTGCTCTGCGTCGGTCCGCACCAGCCCTATCTGGCCTACGTCGCCGACGTCCTCCCGAGCCTCGGAGAGGAGGGCGTGCAGACCTGCACCCTGCAGAACCTCCTTCCCGAGGGAGCCGCAGCAGCGATCGAGGCCGACCCGGACGTGGCCCGCCTCAAGTCGTCCGCGAACCTGGTGACGGCGATCGAGACGGCGGTTCGGTTCTACGAGGAGCCGCCCTCCAAGGGGATGACGGTCGAGACCGACTGGTCCGACATCTGGCTGAGCGCCGACGATTGGGCCAAGGCGTTCGAGGCACCGGACCCCGGTACCCCGCACAACGAGGCGCGCGACCAGATCTGGGACGAGCTGCTCACGATCCTGGTGGACAAGCACGACGGCGACGAACCGGCCGACCCGCTGCGGAAGTCGCTGCTGCAGAACAGGGAGCTGCTCACGGCCTTCAGCAGGGCGTGGCCGCTGCTCGAAGCGGCGGACCTGATCGGAGATCTGTGGTCGGTACCCGCCTACCTGCGCAAGTGCGCGCCCTGGCTCAGCACCGATGACGTCCGTAAGCTGCAGCGCGAGGACGCCCACGCCTGGACAGTGTCGGACCTGCCGCTCCTGGACGCAGCGCGGCTGCGACTCGGCGACCCGGAGGCGTCCCGGCGTACGCGCCGGCGGGAGGTCACTGTCGCCGCCGAACGCGAGCGCATGGCCGAGGTCATCGACAACCTGATCGCGGGCGATGACGACGGTGAAGGCCTGGTGACGAGCCTGCGCCAACAGGACTTACGGGATGCCCTGGTCGACGAGAGCGCGCTGCCCGGCACCGACCCGGACCTGCTCGCCGGCCCGTTCCGGCACATCGTCGTAGACGAGGCTCAGGAACTGACCGACGCGGAGTGGCAGATGTTGCTGTTCCGCTGCCCGTCCCGAAGCTTCACCATCGTCGGGGACCGCGCCCAGGCCAGGCACGGGTTTCCGGAGTCGTGGCGGGAACGGCTCGAGCGGATCGGGCTCGATCGGATCAACCTGGCCTCCCTGAGCATCAACTACCGGACGCCGGAAGAGGTCATGGCGGAGGCCGAGCCGGTCATCCGGGCTGTGCTGCCGGACGCCAACGTGCCGATCTCCGTACGCAGCAGCGACGTCCCCGTCGTACACGGATCTGCTTCGGATCTGGGCTCGATCCTCGACACCTGGCTAGCCGGGCATGCCGACGGGATCGCCTGCGTCATCGGCGATTCCGCGTTTCGGGCGACGTCCCGCGTCCGGTCGCTGACCCCGGAGATGTCGAAGGGCCTCGAGTTCGACCTGGTCGTCCTCATCGACCCAGAGGCATTCGGCAAGGGCATCACAGGAGCGGTCGACCGCTATGTCGCGATGACCCGAGCGACCCAGCAACTGGTCATCCTCACGAGCTCCTGAGGGCAAGCGCCGCCCGCGCCGCTCGACCCGCCATCCAGGCGGGGCTAGCCTCCGGCGTCTCCCGAGTCCAGCATTGAGCCGGCCGCACAATCCAGTACGAGGCCCTCGTATGCCGCGATGACCTTGACACCTGGGTTCTGACTGGCGGCCAACAGGACGTCGATGTCATCATCGGTGCGAGCAGGCGCGTGATGAAAGAGGATGACCGTGCCCACCGCGGCCTCGACTCCCAAGGCCACCGCGTAGTCGACGCTGGCATGCCCCAGATATCCGACGCCGGGGAACTCCTCCTGACGGTGCTGGGCATCATGGATCAGAACGTCAACTCCCCGGGCCAGCTCCAGCGCCGCCTCGTGCCGTTCGCCGAGACCGTCGCGGCCTGGTCCGACCGAGGTGGGACTGTGGTCTGAGAGGTAGGCGACTGACCCGCCGTCCGCCTCGATCCGGTACCCGAAGGTCCGGCCGCCCTTGTGCGGGATCTCGCGAGCCAGAACCTCGAATCCCTCGAGCTGCAGGCGGCCCTCGTCGATGTCCTCGAAGCTCCAGCCTGGTCCGAGCTGGGACGGCACGATCGGAAAGTTCGGCGGTGACAGGCAGCGCTGCAACAACGCCTCGGCGGAGGCTCCCTGCCGTGGCAGGAGTACTCGGACCCGATGCCCCGAGCGCCCACCAGCGGCGAAGAACGGCATCCCGTGGGTGTGATCCCAGTGCAGATGCCCCAGCAGAACGCTGCCGTCGTACGGGCCGTCGATCAAAGGCGTGACCGCCTGCATTCCGGTGCCGGCGTCGAGGAGTAACCGGATGGGCTCCCCCGCTCGCGCCAACGCGATGCAGGATGTGTGCCCTCCGTATCGGACGAACGGACGCCCAGGTGCCGGAGTGGAGCCGCGGACACCGCAGAACGTCACCCGCACGAGGACACCGTAACTGTTCCGCGCCGGCCGTTACGGCGGCAAGGGACGCTGGTCGCCGCGCAACAGGTCCGCCGCTGCGTCCTGAGCCAGTTGCTCGGCCACTCGGTGTCCGGTCACGGCGGCGACGAAGGAATCTCCGTCGATCGAAAGGAGTCGGCTGGGCCCGACTGAGGTCACCGTGGCGGTGCGGGGAACCGACTTGAGCAGGGCGATCTCGCCGAAAGAATCACCCGGACCGAGCCGTCGCCGTTCCAGTCCGGCCTGTGAGACCGAAACCTGCCCCTGCACGACGACGTAGAAGAGCTCCCCCGCGTCGTCCTGGCGCACAACCGGCTCCGCATCGAGAAGGGTCAACTCATGAGTCGACTTAGCGAGGTGTTCCAGTCCGATACCGGTCAGCGGTGCGAAAGTCGGGACCTGACGCAGCAGCTCCACGACCTCAGGACGGGCTGCGGCGGCTGCATCTACTGAACGCAATCGCCGCCACAATAGAAGCGGGCTCAACGCCAGCAGGACGCCGGTGACTCCCATCGCCCAGGAGAGCCCGACCAAGGCTATGAGGATTGGGGCGGCCAAGGAACCCAAGGCGATCATGCCTTGGCCTGCGCTGTAGAACGCGCCCCACGCCCGACCGGATATGTGATCCGGGATCAGACGGTTGAGCAGGCTGAAGCCGTAGATGTCCGCAATGGCGTTACCCAGGCCAACCACCGCCAGGCCCAACCATGCCACGATCGGATTCGGCCAGCCGCCGATTCCGGCCACTGGGATGCCCCACAGGGCGATTCCGAGGCCGAACAACAGAGCGCTTCTGTGCACTCCACCGCCCCCAAGAGCCGCGACGGCACCCAGGAGGCCGCCCAGTCCTACCGCCGCGAACAGACTCCCGGTCTGCGCCTCGCCACTGTCGAAGCTGCTCAATGCCAAGACGACGAGGAACACGTTCAGGAGTCCGCGCATTGTGGCCTGCAGCAGAAAAAGCCCGACGACGACACGAATTCCGCCTTCGCCAATCAGGACGCGGAACCCGAGTAACGGCTCGAGCAGGAGCGAACGGGCGGACGAGGCTGAACGACGGGACGGCTGAAACGGTGATTGGATGCGGCCTGCGGTCAGTGCACCGAGCGCGAAGAGCACGGCTAAGACGACAAACGCAGCGGCCGGATCCAGCGTAACCAGCAGCACCCCGCTCAACACCGGTCCCAGGACGGTGCCGGCCGCCTCGACGGTGCTGTACGCGGAGGTCGCGACGATCAGCTGGCTCGGGGTGTTCACCAATTGGGGAATCATCGCGTTCGCGCATGGCTTGAAGATCGACAACGCCACCGATCCCACTGCGACCACCACTAGGACGGCGGCCAGTGGTGCATCGACGGCCGCCAGGCCAGCTGTCGCGAGGGCGACCAGCACCCATGACAGGTGCACCGCAGCGAGCACCCGAGGACGGGGCAGCCGATCAGTCACCATGGCGGTGAGCGGGCCGAGGAAGGCGGCGGGCAGTAAGCGAACCGCCCCGGTCAGCCCGACCGCTGCGGCGCCGCCGCGGTCAAAGGCCAACACCGACACGACGATCAAGAAGGCCCACTCGGCGGTGATCCAGGCGCCCCAGGTCAGCATCAAACGGGCCAGCTGCCGGTCACGCAACGCGGCGGCAGCACAGCGTGCCCGTTCGCGAAGCAGAGCGGGCAACGATCGGGCGCCCGGTGCGGTCCGGTCCACCACCCTCCGTCCCGCTCGTCGCTACGCCGCTACGCCGCTAGGGGCAGCCGGTGACCGTGTCTCCAGTATCCCGCAGGCAGCTGTCGGTGCCACTTCCCCCGGAGAGGCTGTCACCACCGACGCCATCGACGGCGTCAAGGCTGTCGTTCCCGTTGCTCCCGACGAGCTGGTCGATGCCCGGTCCGGCGAGAATCGAGTCGTTGCCGTACCCACCCTCGAGCCGGTCGTTGCCCGAACCGCCGCTCAGTGCGTCGTTGTCGTTGCCGCCGAGCAGCGTGTCAGTGCCGGCTGCTCCCTGCAGGATGTCGTTGCCGTTGCCACCCTCGAGCCGGTCGTCCCCCGAGCCGCCGTAGAGGATGTCGGCCCCGTTGTTGCCGGTCAGGACGTCATTCCCACCGAGGCCGCAGATGACATCGGCTCCTTGGGTGCCTTTGAGGGTGTCGTTGCCGGGTGTCCCAAGGACTGTGCAGCCCGCCGGAATAGGCTCCGTGACGGTGATCGTAACCGTCGCCGGTGCCGAGGCGAAGCTGCCGTCGACGGCGGTATAGGTGAACGAATCCACTCCGACGAAGTCCCCGGTCGGGGCGTAGCTGAACGAGCCGTCCGCCCGAAGAGTGAGGCTTCCATTGGCTGGAGCCGAACTCAATGCGGCCTGCAACGCGCCGCCGCTCGGGCTGGTGTCGTTGGCCAGTACGCCGGGTGCCGCGACCGACAAGACCGCACCACCGGCGACGCTGTACGCATCGGCGACGGCGGTGGGAGCTAGCCCGAGAGCTTCGGAGGTTGCGGCTGCGTAGCTCACATCGGCCAGGTTCGCAGTGTCCCCACCCAGGATGGGCGTGGATGCCGAGCCGAAGTACGCCGTCACGGCTGCGGCGGAGGTGGGCACTTGCCCCAGATCGAGTTGGGCGATCCCCTGCTGATCGGTAATCACCGGCGTCGCGCTCAAGACGGTCCCGGCCGGGTCGGTTGCCACGAAGAAGACAGTCTTCTCCCGCAACGGAAGGCCGGTGTTCCCGAGCAGCGTCGCCATCAGGCCGGCACCGTCTGCGACGTGAGCCAAGGTCAGGGCGGTCGGTTGTTTGGCCACCGTGAACGAGCCCGCAGAACTGCTGACCGACATATGTGCCGCGTTCCCATCGAAGGCGGCCGTGAGCTCGTATGAGCCGGGAACGACGCTCAGCGGCACTTCGGTTGCCGCGACACCGCTGCTGTCGGTGACCGCCGTACGGGACGTGCCGCCGAGGCTGAACGTCACCAGCTGTCCGGCCACCGGCGCGCCAGCATCAGTCGTCAAGGCCGCGCTCACCGGAAGATTCGCGCCGTAGCTGCCGCTGGTCGGGATCCCGGATCCGAACGACAGGGTCGTCGCGACCGCCTCGGGGTCGACCGTTCCAGCGGTGATGCCCGGGATGAAATAGAAGCCCTGGTTGTCGTTGAGCGAAACCAGTCCCACGCCGTTTGCGGCCTGAACGACGTAGCGGATGGCAGCCGGATCCTGTCCGACCGGGGTCAAGGAACCGGTCCACAGGGTGGAGTCGTTGAGGTCTTGGACCAAGTTCAGGGAGGCCCACTCTCCGTGCAGCGGACTTCCCGGCTCGCCGGTGTAGGTGACCCAGACCTCCTGGATGCCCGCCGAGGGATCGCCGACGACCCGCGCCTGGAACCGGACGCTGCCATCCGACAGCGGCTCGGCATCGACGGCGGTGATCGTGGGCGCGGCGGCCAGTGCGGGGGTGTTCTCGCCGTAGGTCTCGATGTTTTCGCTGTAGTAGAGCCGCAGGCCCAGTCCGGAGAAACTGCGCAGGGTGTTGGTCAGTGACCCGGCTCCGTCTGACCGGTGTTGCGCCGGGGTCACCATCAGGCGGGTGATTCCCTCGGTGGCCGAGCCTAGCGCGTCGAAGTAATTGGGTACCGCCAGCCTCGGCGGGAAGAAGGCCGGGGAGACGAACGGCGTATGCACGCTGTGCGTCTCGGTCGCCGGGGCCCCGGTCAGCGGGGTGATGCCATCGATGTCGGTGTAGCTGCCGCCACGGAATCCCACCCCCCGCAGCACCTGCCCCGGGCCGGCGCTCACGTTGGCGCTGACCAGCGGCAGCGCCGGTTCGCCGGGATTGGTCTCGACGCCGTCCGGGCCGACCAGGTGGGTCGCGTTGACCGATCCACCCCCCAGAGAGTCGAGCGAGGTGGTCTCCTCCTGCAGTGTGGGGTTGAGGTTCAGGTCGCTGACCAGCAGCCCGAGTTCGTTGCCGGGATCGGCCGGGACCAGGCCGGGTATGACCTGCGAGTTGT
>JALZDV010000280.1 GCA_030862345.1 Actinomycetota bacterium
CTTCCTGGCCGACCCGACCAGTGTCGATGCCACGGCAGCGGCTCTGGAAGCCGCCGCCGCCGAGGCCTACGGGGCATAGGGGTTCATCAAATGACTGTGGACGAGCCCGGGTTGCGGGACGAAGGACAGGTGGCCACCGCAGGGGGAGCGGCGGTGATCAACCCTCCGGACAAACAACCCGGGCTCGGCCGCAGTTGGTGGTCGCTTGCCTACCTGCTACCAGCGTTGTTCCTGCTCTCGGTGGTGGTGCTGTATCCGATCCTGTACACGATCGTGCGCAGTCTGTTCGACGCCAACGGCGACAGCTTCGTCGGGCTCGAGAACTACGGCGACATGTTCACTGATCGAGCCACCCTGACCTCGATCCGCAACAACGCCATCTGGGTCGTCGTGGCCCCGATCGTGGTGACCACGTTCGGACTGATCTTCGCGGTGCTCACCGAGCGGATCCGGTGGGCCTCGGTGTTCAAGCTGCTGGTCTTCATGCCGATGGCGATCTCGTTCGTCGCGGCCGGCATCATCTTCCGGTTGGTCTACCAGGCCGACCCGGGCCAGGGCGTGGCGAACGCGCTGATCGTTTCCGTGCATGACGTTTTCGCCGAATCGTCGGCCTATCCAGGCGCCGGCCCACGTGAGGAAACGCAACTGTCCGCAGCGGACGGTGGCTTCGAGACCACGGATACCTTCAGCGCGGGAGACACCGTCGCGCTGGGCCTGGTGGGTTTCGCTCCAGCGGATGTGGCGCCCGAGGCGCAACCGGCCAGTGAGCCCTCCGACGCAGACACCCTGCATGGTGTGGTGTGGCTGGACTTCGCCGTCGGGGGTGGCGGCGAGGAAGGCACGATCGACAACGATGAACTCGGGTTGCCCGGAGTCGTCGTGCAGGCAGTCCAGGACGGCGCGGTCGTCGCTACGACCGAGACCGGCCCGGACGGCGCGTTCGCCTTCGAGGATCTGCCGGATGGCGACTACACGCTGGCCCTGCCCAGAGACAACTTCCGAGAACCGTTCAACGGCCTGGACTGGCTCGGCCCGGCACTGATCACTCCGGCGATCATCGGTGCGTATATCTGGATCTGGGCCGGGTTCGCCATGGTGCTGATCGCCGCGGGCCTTGCCGCCATCCCGCGGGATGCCCTTGAGGCTGCCCGGGTCGACGGTGCGACGGAGACGCAGGTGTTCCGGCGAGTCACGATGCCGCTGTTGGCACCGGTGCTGGTCGTGGTTCTCGTCACGCTCGTGATCAACGTGCTGAAGGTGTTCGACCTCGTGTACATCATCGCCCCCGGGTCGGTGCAGGACGATGCCAGTGTGCTTGCGCTGCAGATGTATCGGGTGTCCTTCGGTGGCGCCAACGACTACGGGCTCGGCAGCGCCTTGAGCGTTCTCCTGTTCCTCCTCGTGCTGCCCGCGATGGCGTTCAATATCAGACGGTTCCGTCGGGAGCAGCAGTGAACGAGGCGGACGTGAGATGACCATCACCGAAGATCGGCCCGCGCCGCAGGAAGAGCTGGCCCGACAGGCTCTCGGAGCCCCTCGCCGAGGTTTGGCCAGCCGGATCGCCACCAGGACCGGCGGCGGATTCGTCCAGGTCTTCCTCATCCTGATCGCCATCTTCTGGACCGTTCCGACGATCGGTTTGTTCGTCTCCTCTTTGCTCGGCTCGCAGACCAGCGGCAGCGGGTGGTGGACGTTCCTGCTCCAGCCGGCAGAGCTCAGCCTGGACAACTACTCGAACCTGCTCGACAACGGTGAGCTGGTCGGCTCCTTCTTCAACACGGTGCTGATCACGGTCCCGTCCACGCTCGGCGTCGTCCTGGTGGCCTCCCTCGCGGCGTACGCCTTCGCCTGGATGAACTTCTGGGGTCGGGACTGGATCTTTCTGATCGTGATCGGGCTCCTCGTGGTCCCCGTTCAGGTCGGGCTGATCCCTATCGCGGAGCTCTACGGTTCGGTGGGCATCTTCGGCAGCATCTTCGGAGTTGTGCTGTTCCACATAGCCTTTGGGCTGCCATTCGCCATCTTCCTGCTCCGCAACTTTTTCGCCGGTATCCCACGGGATCTGCTGGAAGCCGCGCGGATGGACGGCGCGAGTGAATGGACCATCTTCCGCCGCGTGGTGCTGCCGCTGGGGCTGCCGGCCATCGCGTCCCTGGCGATCTTCCAGTTCCTCTGGGTCTGGAACGATTTCCTGATCGCGTTGGTCTTCGCCGGCCGCGATGTCCAGCCGCTCACCGTGTTCCTGCAGTCCCAGACCCGCCAGTTCGGTGAGAGCATCGACGTCCTGGCACCGGGGGCGTTCCTGTCCTTGATCGTGCCGCTGATCGTGTTCTTCGCCTTCCAGCGCTACTTCGTACAGGGCACCCTGGCCGGCTCGGTCAAGTAGTTCCTCGCCAAGGTAGGCAGCACACGGCGCGGCGGCGGCCTGGGTGGCTAGGCTGGGCCGATCCCCCCCGTACCTGAGAGAGGATGCACTGTGTCTGCTGGAGAGATCGCCGGTCTGGTCGCCGCGGGCGCACTGGCACTGCTCGTACTGCTGCTTGCCGTACCCATTCTGAAGCTCGGTCGCACTCTGGATGAGACAACGCTCGCCATCCGCCAAGCACGCCAAGGCGCCGGCCCGATCCTGGACAACGCGGTCACAACCGTGCGCGCGGTCAACACGAACCTGGAACGGGTGGACGGGATCACCGCCAATGCCGCCAGCATGTCCAGCAACGCCGCGGCGCTTACCAGTGTTGTGGCCGCCACAGTGGGAGGGCCGCTGGTCAAGGCGGCGGCATTCTCCTACGGGGTGCGCCAAGCGGTGAAGGGGCGGCGTGAAGGAAAGGCCGCCGGTTCGCATGTTCGCCGTCGTGGGGGTAGGCACTGATGCGCAGATTGTTCTGGCTGGGCCTCGGAATCACCGTGGGCGCGCTCGCGGTGCGCCGCCTGTCAGCGGCGGCGCAGAAGTTGACCCCCAGCGGGATCGCCGGGTCGATCTCGGCCGGGTTGTCCGAACTGGCCGCAGCCATCGGCGAGTTCGCCGCGGACGTGCGAACCGCGATGGGTCAGCGGGAGCAGGAACTGCGTGCCGGTGTCGGCTTGGATGGTCAGCTCGGCGCGAAGCCGGAGGACTTCACGGCCTGATGCGAACGGCCGACATCAAGAAGCGTTTCCTCGATCATTTCGAACGCCGAGGGCACACCGTCGTACCCAGCGCCAGTCTGCTCAGCGACGACCCGACGCTGCTGTTCACCGTGGCCGGGATGGTCCCGTTCATCCCCTACCTCACCGGCCGACAGACCCCGCCCTATCTGCGGGCCACTAGCGTTCAGAAGTGCGTACGGACCCTCGACATCGAGGAGGTCGGCCAGACCACCCGGCACGGCACGTTCTTCCAGATGAACGGCAACTTCTCCTTCGGTGACTACTTCAAAGAGGGGGCCATCGAGTTCGCCTGGGAGCTCATCACCAAGCCCCAGGATCAGGGTGGGTTCGGATTCGACCCAGACATGATCTGGGCGACGGTCTACCACGACGACGACGAAGCGTTCGGGCTGTGGCAGCAGGTCGCCGGTCTGCCGGTGGAGCGGATCCAGCGCCGTGGGAAGGAGGACAACTACTGGGACGCCGGGGCTCCGGGTCCGGCGGGCCCGTGCTCAGAGATCTTCGTCGACCGCGGCCCTGCGCACGGGCGCGACGGTGGGCCGGTCGTGGACGAGGACCGCTTCCTGGAGATCTGGAACCTGGTCTTCATGCAGTACGAGCGCGGCCCGAGCACCGGCCCCGGCAAGCGTGACTATGAGCTGCTAGGGGACCTGCCGAGTAAGAGCATCGACACCGGCATGGGCATGGAGCGGGTGGCCTACCTGTTGCAGGGCAAGGACAACCTCTACGAGATCGACGAGGTATTCCCGGTGCTCGAGCGCACTGCCGAGATGTGTGGCAAGCGCTACGGCGCGAATTCCGGGGACGATGTGCGATTACGGGTCGTCGCCGACCACGTGCGCAGCGGCCTGATGCTGATCGGCGACGGGGTCCGCCCCGGCAACGAGGGGCGCGGCTATGTTCTGCGTCGGTTGCTCCGGCGGGCGATCCGCTCGGTGCGCCAGTTGGGATACCAGGATCCGGTCCTGCCCCATCTGCTGCCGATCTCCCGGGACTGCATGGCCCCGAGTTATCCGGAACTGGCCGCTGACTTCGAGCGGATCTCCTCGTATGCCTACGCGGAGGAGGAAGCCTTCCGGCGCACGCTGGTAGCCGGAACGACGATCCTCGACACCGCTGTTCGCTCGGCCAGAATGGCTGGTGCTGCCAGCCTCTCGGGCGCACAGGCCTTTGCCCTGCATGACACCTACGGCTTTCCGATCGACCTCACGGTGGAGATCGCGCAGGAAGCGGGCCTCGCAGTCGACCAGGCGGGTTTCACTCGGCTGATGAACGATCAGCGCGAGCGCGCGAAGGCCGATTCGGTCAGCCGCAAGTCCGGGCAGGCTGATCTATCTGCCTACCGGGCGGTGTTGGACCGTTCCGGTCCCTCGGAGTTCACCGGCTACTTCGAGGTGGCTCGTGAGGCAAGAGTCGTCGGCTTGTTCGTCGGCGGCATGCAGGTGCCGGCAGTCGCCGCTGGGTCGAATGTCGAGATCGTCCTGGATGCGACGCCGTTCTACGCCGAGGCCGGAGGCCAGCTGGCCGACGAGGGCCTGGTCACAGCCGACGGCGCGTCAGTGACCATCTTCGACGTCCAGAGCCCGATGCCAGGGCTGGTCGTCCACAAGGGGCGGATCGATGAAGGGGAGCTACTGACCGGATCGACTGTGTACGCAGCTGTCGACGTCAGCCGACGGCGGTCCATCTCACGGGCGCACACGGCAACCCACTTGGTGCACACGGCCATCCGGGGAGCGTTGGGGGAGAGCGCAACACAAGCCGGGTCGCTGAATGCTCCAGGACGGCTGCGCTTCGACTTCTCGACGCCGTCGGCGGTACCACCGGGTGTCCTTGGGGATGTCGAGGACGAGGTCAACGCGGTCCTGGCGCAAGATCTGGAGGTTCGCGCGTTCCTGACCACGCAGGACCACGCCCGCGAGATCGGCGCGATGGCCCTGTTCGGCGAGAAGTACGGCGACGAGGTCCGAGTCGTCGAGGTGGGGGACTACGCGCGCGAACTCTGCGGCGGCACGCACACGACCCGCTCGGGCCAGCTCGGTTTGGTCAAGCTGCTGTCGGAGTCGTCCATCGGTTCCGGCGTACGCCGCATAGACGCGCTGGTGGGCCTGGACGCGTTTCGCTTCCTGGCCCGCGAACACGTCCTGGTCGGACAGCTCACCGAACTCCTCCGGGTGCCGGCCGAGGAGGTTCCGGATCGCGTTCGACAGACCGTCGAACGGCTCCGGGCCGCCGAGAAGGAGCTCGACAGACTGCGGGGCACCGCTGCTCGCGCTGGCGCGGCAACACTTGCCGAAGGGGCCCGAGACGTAGCCGGGGTGCTCTTCGTCGCGGCGGATCCCCCGGGACTCGGCGCTGGTGACCTGAGGGCACTGGCCCAGGACGTACGCGCCAGGCTGGCCGCTGACCGGCCCGCCGTCGTGCTGCTCGCCTCGGTGACCGATGGAAAGGTCGCCCTGGTCAGCGCCACCAACGCGCCGGCGCGGGAACGTGGAGTGCTGGCCTCCGGACTGCTCGGTGCGGCGGCGCCGGCAGTCCAGGCCCGCGGCGGCGGCCGGGACGACCTCGCCCAGGGTGGCGGGACCGAGCCGGCCGGAATTCCGGATGCCTTCGAGCGCGCCGAACGTGCGATCCAGGCGGCCCTTTCCGGCTCATGACTCAGTCTCCCGCACCGCCGGGGCGACGGTTGGGCATCGACGTGGGGTCGGTGCGGGTCGGCGTGGCGCTGAGTGATCCGTCCGGGCTCATTGCCAGCCCGTTGATCACACTGACCCGCGATCCGGGCGCAGCAGACCAGCGCCGAATCGCCGATCTGGTCCGCGAACACCAGGTTGTCGAGGTCGTTGTCGGATTGCCACTGCACCTTTCTGGCGCCCAAAGTGCAGCATCGGAGGAGGCGACCGCCTACTCTGTTGCCGTGGCAACGTTGATCGAGCCGGTGCCAGTCCGTCTGGTGGACGAGCGGCTCAGCACCCGCGAGGCCAACACAGTCCTTGCCGCTCGGGGGCTGGATGGCCGGGCACAGCGCAAGGTCGTGGACCAGACCGCCGCCGCAATCATCCTGCAATCCTGGCTGGATCACCTCACGCACCGCAGGCAGGGGAGCTTGTGAGGGCAGCGGTGCGCGCAGCGCACGAGGCGGGCTGGCCGTGAGTCGGCATCGCGCTGCGCCGGACGACGACGCGCCGTCGCCGCCAACATCCGACACCGGACCGCTGCGGTTCGGAAACGATGGTTGGCCCCCGCTTCGTCCTCCGACACCGGGCGGGTCTGCTCAGGGCCCCAGTCGCAATGGTCGATACCCGACCGAGCAGCACACCGACGAACTGCGCCTCGACTCCGCAATGCCCCATGCCGCATACCCGGTTCCCCGAGAGGCCTCGAACCGGCGCGATGAGGCGACCTACGACGAGCCCGCCTATGACGTACCCGTCTACGACCAGCCCGGCTACGGCGAGCAAGCCCTTAGCGGCCCCCCCTACCTGGAGCCGGCGGAGGTTAGGCCACAGGCGGAGCGGCCTCACCCAGAAGAGCAGCAGCCGACCCAGGAGTCGTTGATCGAGGCTCAGCATGCCGACGACGCACTCCTCGACGTGGCAGTTGGCGAGGAGCCGGTCGACGAGCTCGGCCTGCTGCGCCCTGACCCCATGGCCGAGAAGGTTTCTCGTGGGGATCGGCGCGCGCGTACGCCGCGCAAGCGTGGTCGAAAACCGCTATCGGTTGCGTTGTCCCTCGCGGTCATCGCTGCTCTGGTGACCGGAATCTTCTACGGCGGCAAGGCGATCGTCGGCCTGTTCGCCGGTGACCCAGCCGCCGACTACTCGGGTCAGGGCAGCGGCGAGGTGGAGGTGGAGATTCCGGACGGCGCTTCCACGTCCCAGATCGCCGAAGTACTGGCCGACAACGATGTTGTGGCCAGCGCGGAGGCATTCCTCAACGCCGCCGCAAGCAACCCCGATGTCCGGAGCATCCAGCCCGGCTTCTACGCGATGCGGTTGCAGATGAGTGGTGAGGCCGCGCTGGCCTGGCTCCTGGATCCGGCTTCCAAACTCCTGGACCGCGCAATAATCCCGGAGGGCTACACCGTGGCCCGAACGCTGGAAGCCTTGGCCGAGCAGACCGACATTCCCCTGGCCGACTTCCAGGCGGCGGCAGCGGCCACCGACCAGCTCGGTCTGCCCGCCTGGTCCAACGGGGTACTGGAAGGATTCCTCTACCCGGCCACCTACGACATTGCGCCGAACACCACCGCGGTCGAGATCCTCGCGGCAATGGTTGCCCGGTTCAACGAGGTGGCCGCGGCGACCGGCCTGGAAGCAGATGCGGCCGGTGTGGGGCTGAGTCCGTACGAGTTGCTCACCGTGGCCTCGATGGTTCAATCCGAGGTGACAGTTGAGCGGGAGCGTCCATTGGTCGCCAGGGTGATCTATAACCGATTGAGCCAAGGCATCCGCCTCGGCATCGACGCCACCCTGGCCTATGAGCTGGGCATCAACGGGGCCGAGTTGACCACGGAGATGCTCGAGACGGACACTCCGTACAACACCCGAACCCGACTGGGACTGCCGCCCACACCGATCAGCAATCCCGGGGAACCGTCCATCCTCGGCGCCTTGCAACCGGCTCCCGGTGACTGGATCTACTACGTCCTGCAGAACAGTGCCGGGGAGCATCTGTTCACTGCCAGCTATCAGGAGTTTGTCGAAGCCAAAGCACAGTGCGAGGCCGCGGGTCTCGGCTGCGGCTGACTCCCTCCAGTGACCGGCGTTCACTGCGCAGTGGTGGGCAGCCCGATCACGCACTCGCGATCCCCCGTGCTGCACCGGGCCGCCTACGCCGCATTGGGCCTGACCGGGTGGACCTATGACAAGGTCGAACTGCAGGCCGAGGAACTGCCCGGCTGGCTGGCTGGCTTGGACGAGAGTTGGCGCGGGATCTCGGTCACCATGCCCGGCAAGGCGAAGGCATTTGGCTGCGCCGACGATGCCTCGGAACTGGCCATCATGCTTGGAGCAGCCAACACCCTGGTTCGCACTGATCGTGGCTGGCGGGCCGACAACACCGACGTCGCGGGCCTCGTGGGGGCGCTGGCCGAGGGCGGTGTCGATTCGGGACCAGCCGTGGGTGTCGCGACGGTGGTGGGTGCCGGCGGAACTGCAGCAGCGGCTGTTGCCGCGCTGGCCAACCTGGGCTATTCCCAGGTGGACGTGGTGGTCCGCAATCCCGGACGGGCGCGCGGGTTGGTCACCCTCGCAGAGCGACTCGGCCTAGCCGCCCAGCTGCACGCCTGGCCCGGCGATCACGCGTTGGGCGCGAGTCTGGTCATCAGTACCGTTCCGGCCCCGGCCACCGGCGATCTGCTCGGTCATCGGTGGCGGGTCGGGCAGACCGTTCTCGACGTCAGCTACGACCCGTGGCCCTCGCGCCTGGTCGAGGCCGCCGTCGGCGGAGGCGCCCTGGCGGTCGGGGGCGCGGCCGTGCTGTTGTGGCAGGCCGCAGGGCAGGTCGAGTTGATGACCGGTCATCGCGCGCCTGTGGATGCCATGCGCGAGGCACTGCTCCCGGGTGGCACTCTGGCCCCAGCATGAGCCTGGTCACAGCGATTCCGGTGCACCCCGCGCTGCTGGTCTCCGGCGCGCTCGCAGGCGTGCTCCTGGGTCCGTTCGCAGCATCGGCCAGCGTCACTCTGCCGGATCAGAGCTGGCCATGGCAGGCGGGATCACCAAGCTGGCCGCTGGGACATCCAGCCACCACTCGGCGGCGGGTCGTGCTGACGATGGCCACCGCGGTGGTCCTCGGCAGCCTGTCTGCTGTGCTCGGCTGGCGTCCCGCAACTGTCGCCTTCCTGGCCATGGGAATCGTCGGCGTGATGCTGGCCGCCGTCGACCTGGAACATCACCGACTGCCTGATCGGCTCACCGCCGCCGGTGCCGTGCTCTCGGCGTCGCTTGTGCTCGCCGATGCACTGGTACTGGGTTCGTGGTACAGGTTGGCCAGCGGACTGATCTGCGCCGCGGTCGCCTTGGCAGTCTTCCTCGGAATGGCACTGATCAGTCCCCATGGGATGGGATTGGGCGATGTGAAGCTGGCCGGCCTGCTCAGCCTCCATACCGGGTGGCTGTCCTGGCAGCTCGCCCTGCTCGCCCTGCTGGCCGGATTCGCGGTCGGGGCGGTGGCCTCGCTGGCCCTGCTGCTGTCCCGCCGCGCCACCCTACGGACCGCCATCCCGTTCGGCCCCGCCCTTCTGGTTGGTGCCTGGGCCGTCGTGCTCGCGTTGGGGCCGATCCACTAGCGCAAGCCTGTTCGCCGATGAGTACCTGCCAAACTTGACAGCATGCTGCGCTGGTTGACAGCGGGGGAGTCACACGGTCCGGCTCTCACCGCGATCCTCGAAGGGCTGCCGGCCGGGGTCCGGATCTCGACCGAGGATCTCGTGATGGCGCTGGCGCGGCGCAGGCTCGGGTACGGACGCGGTGCCCGGATGAGCTTCGAACGCGACGACGTGCGCTTCCGCGGCGGCCTGCGGCACGGACGAAGCCTGGGCGGTCCGATCTCGATCGAGATCGCCAACACCGAGTGGCCCAAATGGGAGACCGTGATGGCCGCGGACCCGGTGGACGAGGCGATTCTGGCCGGACAGGCGCGCAATGCACCGCTGACCAGGCCGAGGCCGGGGCACGCCGATCTGACCGGCATGCAGAAGTACGGGTTCGGTGATGCCCGTCCGGTGTTGGAACGAGCCAGTGCTCGGGAGACCGCTGCTCGGGTTGCCCTGGGGGCGGTGGCCGCCGCGTTCCTCGCCCAGAGCACCGGAGCGACGCTGCTCAGCCATGTCGTCTCGCTCGGCTCCGTCTGTGCTCCGACCGGTGCGATCCCCTCTCCGGCCGACCGGGGGCGGATCGATGCCGATCCGGTTCGCTGCTCCGATCCCGAAGCGGCTGCCGCGATGGTTGCCGAAGTTGATGCGGCCAAGCAGGACGGGGACACCCTGGGCGGTGTCGTGGAGGTCGTCGTTGCCGACTTGCCTCCGGGCCTCGGCAGTTTCACGCACTGGGATCGGCGCCTGGATGGTCGACTGGCGGCTGCCCTGATGGGCATCCAGGCGATCAAGGGAGTCGAGGTCGGCGACGGTTTCGCCACGGCGGCTCGGCGCGGTTCGCAGGCTCATGACGAGATCGTGCCCGGTCCTGACCGGTTGCACCGGGTGACCGGCCGGTCCGGCGGCATCGAAGGCGGGATGAGCACTGGGGAACTGCTGCGTGTGCGGGCGGCGATGAAGCCGATCTCAACCGTTCCGAGAGCGCTGGCGACCGTGGATGTGGCCACCGGTGCGGCGGCGACCGCCATCAACCAGCGCAGTGATGTGTGCGCCGTTCCGGCAGCCGGCATCGTGGCCGAAGCGATGGTCGCTCTGGTGTTGGCCGATGCGGTCCTGGAGAAGTTCGGCGGCGACTCGGTCACCGAATGCGCCCGTAACGTCGCTGCCTATCTCGAGAACCTGACCCTCCGGTGAGCGCAGCGCACACCCAACCGGCTGCTGTGCTGGTGGGCGCGCCCGGTGCCGGGAAATCGACGGTTGGGCGGGTGCTGGCTGGCGCGCTGGGTGTGGGGTTCCGAGACACCGACCGAGATATCGAGCAGGCTACCGGAAAGCCGATCAGCGACATCTTCGTCGACGACGGCGAGGACCGCTTCCGCCGCCTGGAGGCCGAGGCCGTGGCCCTGGCACTGGCCGAGCACGACGGCGTACTCGCCCTGGGTGGAGGCGCGGTCCTGGACGCCGGCACACGCGCCCGGTTGGCCGGTCTTCGGGTGGTCTGGTTGCAGATCGATGTGCCCGCCGCCGCCAAGCGCGTCGGGTTGGCGCGCGACCGCCCGCTCCTGACGATGAACCCCCGCGCCCATCTCCGTCAGATGCTCGCTGCCCGTACACCGCTCTACGCCGAGGTCGCCACCGATGTCATCGACACCTCCGAGCTCAGCGTGACCGCCATCGTGGATCGGCTACGCCGGGTGCTGGCTGCGCCCATTCGGCCGACGTCAGCGTCATGAGCGCATCAGTGCAGCGCATCGAGGTGGGTGGCACCGCCCCCTACGTGGTCACGGTGGGGACCGGTGTCGCCGAGCAGGTCGTCGATGCTGCCAGGGAGGCCCAACGAGTAGGCCTGATCCACGGCTCACAGCCCGAGCAGGGTGTGCTGGATTCGATCAACCGACTCAGCTCGGCCGGACACGAGGTGATCTCGATCGCCGTGCCGGACGGCGAGTCCGGGAAGAGCCTGGACGTGGCAAGCATGTGTTGGGACACGTTGGGCTACAACGGGTTCACCCGCACCGATGCCATTGTGGGCTTTGGTGGCGGGGCGGTGACCGACCTGGCCGGATTCGTGGCCGCGAGCTGGCTGCGCGGGGTGCGGTTGATCAACGTTCCGACGACCCTGCTCGGCATGGTCGATGCCGCGGTGGGCGGAAAGACCGCAATCAACGTCTCTGCCGGCAAGAACCTCGTTGGAGCCTTCCACCCCCCGGTGGCTGTGATCGCCGATCTGCAGTTTCTCGAGACCCTGCCCGAGGCGGAGTACCGCTCGGGTTTGGCCGAGGTCGTAAAATGCGGGTTCATTGCTGATCCGGTGATCCTAGAGTTACTTGCCGGGGACCCCACCGGCCGGACCGACCAAGCCGAACTGGTCGTCCGCGCCGTGCGGGTCAAGGCCGAAGTCGTCTCCGAGGACCTCACCGATCTGGGTCGGCGAGAGATACTGAACTACGGCCATACCCTGGGACACGCGATCGAGTCGGCCAGCGGGTATTCCGTCCGGCACGGAGAGGCGATCAGCATCGGCATGATCTTCGCTGCCCAGCTGGCCCGGCACAGCGGGCTGCTCGATCGCAGCAGCGCCGATCGTCACCGAGAGCTGCTCTCCGCCATGGGGCTGCCGACCACCTATCGAGGGCCGCTGGCCGAACTCCTGGCTCTCATGCGCGTGGACAAGAAGGCTCGAGGTGATCGGCTGAGATTCGTCGTTCTCGAGGACATCGCGCGTCCGCGGATCCTGGAAGGGCCGGACGAGAAGGTGCTCGAGGCGGCATACTGCGACCTCTTGGCAGCCGGAGGCGGGTAGCAGAGCATACTCCGGCTGGATATTGCCGCCGGTATCGCGACTGCTGGAAGGAACCCTCGTGCCGATTCAGGTGCTGAACGGGGCCAATCTCGGTCGACTCGGCAGCCGAGAGCCGGAGATCTACGGAAGTACCAGCTATGCCCAGCTGGAAGTCCTCTGCGAGAGTGCCGCCGCGCATCTCGGGGTCGCCGTCAAAGTCCGGCAGACCGATGCCGAGAGCGAGTTGCTCGCCTGGTTGCACGAGGCAGCCGATGCCGGCGACGCGGTGCTGCTCAACCCCGGAGCCTGGTCGCACACGTCGATCGCACTGGCCGACGCCTGTGCAGCTCTGACCGGACCGCTGGTCGAGGTGCACATCAGCAACATCTTCGCCCGGGAACCCTTTCGGCGGCACTCCTACGTCTCGGCCCATGCCGACGGGGTCATCTGCGGGCTCGGTGTGGATGGTTACCTGCTCGGGCTGCGCTGGCTCGCTGCCCAGGGCGGGGTGGAGCCGCACGGGTAGCCTGGCCCTTCGTGACCGACACCAGTGCACGCGCCGTGATCGAGGACCGCGCCAGGATCCTGGCCCGACGCGACCGGCTGCGCGAGCTGGCGGTCTGCCGTGGGCTGGACGCCATCCTTGTGACCGACCTGATCAACGTCCGGTATCTGACCGGCTTCACCGGCAGCAATGCCGCGCTGCTCGTCGACGCCGGCGGAGCCGATGTGCTGGCCACCGACGGCAGGTACACCACCCAGGCCGGCGCGCAGGCACCCGACCTGGAGTTGCTGATCGAACGGTCCTGCGCGAGCGCCTTGGCCGGGTCCGCGAGTCAGCAGGGGGCCCTACGCCTGGGATACGAGTCGCATGTCATCACCGTCGATGGACTGGCCGGGCTGCATTCGGCCGTGACGGCGTCGCGGTCGGCCGCCGAGCTCCTGAGCATCGGTCCCGCGGTGGAGACTCTGCGCTCGATCAAGGACGCGGCCGAGATCGAAGCCCTGCGGGAGGCATGTGCGATCGCCGACCGCGCATTGGCGTCGTTGATCGCGTCCGGCGGACTACAGGCCGGCCGCACCGAGCGTGCGGTGAGTCGCGATCTGGACAACCGGATGCTGTCCCTGGGCGCCGAGGCGGTGTCCTTCGAGACAATCGTCGCCGCCGGTGCCAATTCGGCCATCCCGCATCACCGCCCCACCGATGCAGTGCTGTCCGTCGGAGACTTCGTCAAGCTGGACTTCGGAGCCACGTTCGCCGGGTACCACTCGGACATGACGCGCACCTTCGTACTCGGCAGCCCAGCTGCTTGGCAGACCGAGATCTACGACCTCGTCGCGACCGCACAGCGGCTGGGCCGGGAGGCCCTGGCGGTGGGAGCCTCGGTAGTCGACGTGGACGCCGCCGCCCGGATGCCGATCGCCGAAGCTGGCCACGGCCCGGCCTTCTCGCACGGCCTCGGTCATGGCGTCGGGTTGGAGATCCACGAGGCCCCGGCGTTGAGTGCCCTCGGCGACGGTAGGCTGGAAGCAGACATGGCCGTCACCGTCGAACCGGGCGTCTATCTCGTCGGACAAGGTGGGGTGCGCATCGAGGACACCCTCGTGGTCGGCACGGACGGTCCAGACCTCCTCACGATGACAAGCAAGGAGCTTGTGGCCCTCTAGGCCGCAGACCCACGTAGATGGCAACCACGAACGACCTCAAGAACGGCATCGTCCTGGACCTCGACGGCCAACTCTGGACGGTCATCGACTTCCAACACGTCAAGCCGGGCAAGGGCGGAGCCTTCGTCCGGACGACGCTGAAGAGCGTGCTGTCCGGCAAGGTGGTCGACAAGACGTTCAACGCCGGGACCAAGGTAGAGACCGCGACCGTCGACAAGCGGAACATGACCTTCCTCTACAAGGACGGATCTGATTTCGTGTTCATGGACGGGGACACCTTCGACCAGATACCGGTAGCCGCCGAGGTGGTCGGGAGCGGCGCCGGCTATCTCCTGGAGAACGCCCAAGCGGTCGTCGCCGTCCACGACGGCATCCCGCTTTTCGTCGAGCTGCCGGTCACCGTGGAGCTGCTCGTCCAGCACACCGATCCCGGCCTGCAGGGCGACCGATCCACTGGCGGCACGAAGCCGGCGATCCTCGAGACGGGCGCGAGCATCAACGTGCCGCTGTTCGTCAACACTGGAGACCGGCTCAAGGTGGATACCCGTGACGGGCGCTACCTCGGCCGGGCTTGAGAAACCGCGATGTCGGCACGCCGTAAAGCGCGGAAGAGAGCGCTGGACGTCCTGTTCGAGGCCGATCTGCGGGGCACCGACGCCGCGGAGCTCCTCTCAGAGCGGACTGGCGAGGCTTCGCGGCCGGTCGCGCCCTACGCCCAACTGCTGGTCGAAGGGGTGCTCGCCCACCAGGCGGAGATCGACGCCCTGATCTCCGAGCACGCGCACGGCTGGACCCTGCCGCGTCTGCCCGGAGTGGACCGCGCCCTGCTCAGGCTCGCGATCTATGAGGTGCTCTACCGCCCGGACGTTCCACGTGCCGTCGCGATCGACGAGGCGGTGGAACTCGCCAAGAGTCTGTCCACGGAGGAGTCGCCGAGCTTCATCAACGGCGTACTGGGTGCGGTGGCTCGGGCTGCACCGATCGAGGTCCCTACCGGAGAACGCTCAGAGATCTGAGTCGTCTGCGTTGACTCCGTTGGGCGGGCCGGACAGCACGCCCCAGTCCTGGAGCCGTTCGGACAGCTCCGAGGGAGCCATGTCATAGATGATGGCCAGGGATCGAAGGTCCTCGGCTCGGATGGACAGGACGCGCCCGTTGTACTCATGGCGTTGCGCCTGGATCGTCGATGCGTAACGCGCCAGCGGCCCGGCCTCATCCACCGGCACCGACCCAAGGGCCTCCAGGTCGAGGACGATCTTCTCCACGTTGATCTCGGCGCTGCTCGGCCGGGGGTCGGGCAGGAGTTCGACTGCCGGCACACCGTAGAAGGCGGCGAGCTCGGACAGCCGCTGCACCGTCACGGCGCGGTCACCGCGCTCGTAGGAGCCGACGACGACGGCTTTCCACTTGCCCTCGGACTTGTCCTCGACTCGCTGCAAGGACAGCCCCTGCTGGTTCCGGATGGCCCGGAGCCGAGCGCCGAGCGCACGCGCATACTCGCTGATCATGAGGATGGTGTCCCTGCTGTCGGTCCGAGTGTAGTTACGCAGCGTACATGAAACTCCCCCGGCGTGGCGCACGGCACGCGGCGGGTCACCGACGGTATTCAGCTACGCTCTGGCCCAACTGCTCCTTTAACCCCGTCCCGTGAGGCGGAGAAGGAGGCGAGGGGCTCATGCCCGCTGCCCAGATCAGAGCCGAATCCGCTGCATCCGGCAGCCGCAGAATCCTCGATTCCTCGGCCATCGCCAGGAGCATCGACCGGATCGCCCACGAGATCATCGAGCACGCCGGCGATGACCACCTGCGCCAGCTCACGCTGCTGGGGATTCCGACCCGAGGCAGCCCGCTGGCCTACCGGCTCGGGCAGCGCGTTTGGGCTTTCGCGGAGCCGCAGGGTGAACCCATCCCGGTGGGGAGCCTCGACATCACCCTGTATCGCGATGATCTTCGCAGCCGCGGGGTACGCCCCCTGTCTCCCATGACAATTCCAGATAGTGGCATTGACGGACGGCACGTCGTTCTGGTCGACGACGTGCTCTACTCAGGTCGAACGATCCGTGCTGCACTCGATGCCTTGCGCGAGATTGGGCGTCCTCGGGTCGTGCAACTTGCCGTCCTGGTCGATCGCGGCCATCGCGAACTGCCGATCCGGGCCGACTACGTCGGAAAGAATCTACCCACCTCCACGGGAGAGCAGGTGCGCGTTCGACTTGCCGAGATCGACGGGATCGACGACGTCATCGTGTTGCCGGGCACCAGTCCACCGGACTGGCCGGCGGGCTCTGCCGGTTCGGGAGGACGACGGTGAGGCGGCACCTACTCTCTGCTGCTGATCTCGATCTGGACGACGCAACGCTGATCCTTGACACCGCGGAACAGATCGATGCCGCCCTCGCCGGCCGGGAGGTCAAGAAGTTGCCTACCCTGCGCGGTCGCACGGTCGTGAACCTGTTCTTCGAGGACTCCACCCGGACCCGCATCTCCTTCGAGTTGGCCGCCAAACGCCTGTCCGCCGACGTGATCAACTTTGCTGCGAAGGGGTCGAGTGTGTCCAAGGGCGAGAGCCTCAAGGACACCGCCCTGACCCTGGAGGCCATGGGGGCCGACGCGATCGTCTGCCGGCACAGTGCGTCCGGTGCCCCGCATCGGTTGGCCGAGTGGGTGCAGGGCAGCGTGATCAACGCCGGCGACGGCACTCACGAGCACCCGACCCAGGCATTGCTGGACGCGTACACGATCCGGCGGCGGCTGGGCCGGCTCGACGGCGTGCGGGTCACGATCGTGGGCGATGTCCTGCACAGCCGGGTGGCTCGATCCAACGTCGTGCTGCTTGACACCCTCGGCGCCGGCGTCACGTTGGTAGCCCCGCCGACCCTGCTCCCGGTCGGCGTGGGCTCCTGGCCTGCCGAAGTCAGCTATGACCTGGACGCGGTACTGGCCAAGGCCGATGTGGTGATGATGTTGCGGGTGCAGCAGGAGCGGATGAACGCCTCGTACTTCCCCAGTGCCCGCGAGTACAGCCGACGCTACGGCTTGGACGCCCCGCGGATGGCCGCGTTGCCCGAGGAGGCCATCGTCATGCACCCCGGGCCGATGAACCGGGGGATGGAGATTGCCGCCGAGGTGGCCGACTCGGTGCGCTCGACGATCGTTGAGCAGGTGAGCAATGGGCTTTCGGTAAGGATGGCCGTCCTGTACCTGCTCCTCGGCGGGGCCGCGGCAGCGGACGGGGAGGTCGCGTGACTTCCTGGTTGATCAGGCGGGTTCGTCCGTACGGCGAGCCTGCCGTCGACCTGCTGCTGCGCGACGGCGTGATCGCCGAGGTCGGCGTTGGACTGACGGCGCAGGACGCCGAGTCGCTTGATGCCGGTGGGCTGATCGCGCTGCCGGGCCTGGTTGACTTGCACACCCACCTGCGTGAACCCGGGCGCGAGGACGCCGAGACCGTGCAGACCGGCTCCCGCGCTGCTGCGCTGGGCGGATTCACCGCCGTCCACGCGATGGCCAACACCGATCCCGTCGCTGACACCGCGGGCGTCGTCGAGCAGGTGTGGCGCCTCGGCCGCGAAGCCGGACTCGTAGACGTCGCCCCGGTTGGCGCGGTCACTGTGAGTCTGGCTGGACGCCAACTGGCCGAGTTGGGCGCGATGGCCGATTCGCCCGCGCGGGTACGGATGTTCTCCGACGACGGGTTCTGCGTCGCCGATCCCGCTCTGATGCGTCGGGCGCTGGAGTACGTCAAAGCGTTCGACGGGGTGATCGCCCAGCATGCCGAGGAGCCGCGGCTGACCTCCGGCGCCCAGATGCACGAGGGGGTGTTGTCTGCGCGGCTGGGCCTGGCCGGGTGGCCAAGCGTCGCCGAAGAGGCGATCATCGCCCGCGACGTGCTGCTCGCCGCGCACGTCGGATCTCGGCTGCACGTCTGCCACGTCTCCACCCGGGGAAGCGTGGGCATTCTCGCCCGGGCCAAGGCCGACGGAGTCGCGGTCACCTGCGAGGTCACCCCACACCACCTGCTGCTCACCGACGAGTCCGTTACCGGCTACGACCCGCTGTTCAAGGTCAACCCGCCGTTGCGGACCGCTGAGGACGTCGACGCGCTGCGGACCGGTCTGGCTGACGGCACGATCGACGCGATCGCGACCGACCATGCACCGCATGCAATGGAGGACAAGGAGTGCGAGTGGGCGATGGCCCGCCCGGGCATGCTGGGGCTGGAACAGGCGCTGTCGGTGGCCGTCGAGACGATGATCGAGACCGGGCTCCTGGACTGGCGTGGGCTGGCCGACCGGATGTCGGTACGGCCGGCTCGGATCGGTCAGCTGGATGGGCACGGTCAGCCGCTGGAGACCGGCCGTCCGGCAAACCTCGTCCTGATCGATCCAGATGTCCGCAGAGTCGTCAGCTCAGCGGATCTGGCCAGCCGGGCCCGCAACACGCCGTACGCCCAGCGCGAGCTTCCGGCCCGGGTGGTGGCCACGTTCCTCCGTGGTGTCCCGACCGTGCTGGACGGGAAGCCGCAACGATGACCCTGACAGTCCAGCGCCGCCGTGATGTCGTAGGCCCGCGGGCCACACGCGCGGCCCGTCCCCTGCCCAGCTTCGACATCAGCAACGGGTCCGCACTGATGTCGCAGGTCCGCCGAGGGCGCACCCGGCGGGCCACCTGCGTTCCGGCGACATCTGGCGTCGGGTGCGGGGTCAACGCAGCGGCGACTGGGCGGCTCCGGTGAGCGGCTCCGCAGCGCCGGCACTGCTCGTGCTGGAGGACGGCCGCACCTTCCGCGGGGAGGCTTTCGGCGCCATCGGGCAGACAGTCGGCGAGGCCGTCTTCAACACCGGGATGACCGGCTACCAAGAGACCCTGACTGATCCCAGTTACGCCGGCCAGGTCGTCGTGATGACCGCACCGCAGATCGGCAACACCGGGATGAACGACGAGGATGGCGAGTCCGCCCGGATCCAGGTGGCCGGGTTCGTCGTCCGCGATCCCTCCCCGCGCCCGTCCAACTGGCGTTCGAAACGCAGCCTGGAGGCCGATCTTGCGGCCGCCGGGGTGGTGGGGATCAGCGGCCTCGACACCCGCGCACTCACCCGGCACCTGCGCGAGCGAGGGGCGATGCGGGTCGGCGTGTCCAGCCGCAGCGCCGACGTCGGTGAACTGCTCGGAGCGGTCCGGGCCGCGCCGCAGATGACCGGCGCCGACCTGGCGCCGGCGGTGAGCACGAAGTGCAGATACCTCGTCACAGCGATCGGGCAACCGCGCTTTCGAGTGGCTGCTCTGGATCTGGGAATCAAGTCGATGACCCCGCACCGCATGGCGCAGCGCGGGATCGAGGTCGAGGTGCACCCGGCACGTACGACCTTTGAGGGACTGCTCGCCGCAGGTCCGGATGGGGTGTTCATCAGCAACGGACCGGGTGACCCCGCTACGGCGGACTACGCGGTGGAGGCGGTGCGCGGAGTCCTGGACGCCGGAGTGCCGCTGTTCGGGATCTGCTTCGGCAATCAGATCCTTGGCCGCGCATTGGGCCTGTCGACCTACAAGCTGCGGTACGGCCATCACGGCATCAACCTGCCGGTACTCGACCGCGCCACCGGAAAGGTAGAGGTGACCGCACACAATCACGGGTTCGCCATCCAAGCGCCCAACGGGGCGGGGCCGGGTGAGCCGTTCGGCGCCGCCGTTCGACCGCCGCCGTTCCACACGCCCTACGGCCCGGCTGAGATCAGCCATGTGTGCCTCAACGACGGCGTCGCGGAGGGATTGAACTGCCTGCAGGCACCGGCGTTCTCGGTGCAGTATCACCC